>JBEQAM010000094.1:0-7286 GCA_041640375.1 Rehaibacterium sp.
CTGGATTTCGCCCCCCCGACCCGGCGGCGTGCGCTCGATCAGTTCGAAGACACGCGGCGTGAGAATGTAGCGGCCCACCACTGCCAGATTGCTCGGCGCCGCCTCCGGCGACGGCTTCTCGACGATCGCGGAGATGCGCGCCTGCCGGCCCTCGAAGGGCTCGGTCGCAACGATGCCGTAGCTGCCGCTCTGCTCGCGCGGCACCTCCTGCACGGCGATCACGCTGGCGGAAGTCCCGGCAGCCACCTCGGCCATCTGTCGCAAGGCACCGGGGCCACGGTTCCAGATCAGGTCGTCGGGCAACAGCACCGCGAAGGGCTCCTCGCCGACGACCGCCCGAGCGCACAGCACCGCATGGCCGAGCCCGAGCGCCTCGGCCTGGGTGACGAAAATCGCACGGACATGGGCTGGGAGCACGCTCCTGACCACGTCGAGCAGCTCGGTCTTGCCGGCCTTTTCGAGCTTCTGCTCCAGCTCGTAGGCCTTGTCGAAGTAATCCGCCACCGCGTGCTTGTAGCGGTTGGTGATGAAGATCAGCGTGTCGCAGCCGGCTTCGATGGCCTCGTCGACGGCGTACTGGATCAGTGGCCGATCGACGATCGGCAGCATCTCCTTGGGTACGGTCTTGGTGGCGGGAAGGAAGCGGGTGCCCAGTCCAGCGACCGGGAAGACGGCCTTGCGCAGTCTGAAGCTCACGTGCCCTTTCCTTTCTGCAGCGGAATCACCTCGGCCTTCCCCGGCACCGTCGGCTTGGTGAACCCGGGCACGAACTCGGGCACCACGCTGTGCAGGATACGCATCAGGCGCTCCTCGTCGTAACGTTGTACGGCCTCGCGGGCGATGCGCAGCCCGGTGAGCACCGCGGCACTGTCGATCTCGCGCGGCTCGGCCTGAAGGATCTTGCTGTGCGCGGTGGGCTGGTAGTGCTCGGCGGGGTGGAACAGCACCTCGTGGAGCTTCTCGCCCGGCCGCAACCCCGTGTAGACGATGTGGATGTCCCGGCCGGGCTGTTTACCGGCGAGCCGGATCATCTGCTCGGCGAGTTGCCGGATCAGCACCGGGCGCCCCATGTCGAGCGTGTAGATCGCCTCGTGCGGACCGATCGCTGCCGCCTGCAGGATCAGCTGACAGGCTTCGGGGATGGTCATGAAGTACCGCGTCACCTCCGGATGGGTCACGGTGACCGGACCGCCCCGCCGGATCTGTTCCCGGAACAGCGGCACCACGCTGCCGGCCGAATCGAGCACATTGCCGAAGCGCACCGTCACGAAACGGGTCGGCGTGTCCTCGGCGAGCACATGGCATACCATCTCCGCGAAGCGCTTGCTGGCGCCGAGCACGTTGGCCGGGTTCACCGCCTTGTCGGTGGAGATCAGCACGAAGGTGTCGACTCCGGCCTCGCGGCAGGCGCGCGCGACGACTTCGGTGGCCAGGACGTTGTTGCGCACCGCTTCGCGCACCTGCCCCTCCAGCAACGGCACCTGCTTGTAGGCCGCGGCATGGAAGACCGCCTCCGGCTTGCCGAGCCCGAGCGCGCGCGCGCAGACTGCCGGATCGCCGCAGTCGCCCAGCACCCCGCGCACACTCAGCGCGGGGAAGTCGCGGCGCAGCTCGCTCTCGATCGAAACCAGCGCGAACTCGTTGAGCTCGATCAGCGTCAGGCTGCCGACCCCCAGCCGCGCACACTGGCGGCACAACTCGGCGCCGATCGAGCCGCCGGCGCCGGTGACCAGCACCGAACGTCCGCCCAGCCAGTCGCGCATGGCCCGCCAATCCGGCGATACCGGATCGCGACCGAGCAGATCCTCGATCGCCACCTCCTTCAGTTCGCCGGGGGCCACCCGCCCTTCCAGAACATCCTGCAGGCGCGGGATGGTCCGGAACGGCAGCCTGCTCTGCTCGCAGAGCGCGACGATACGCTGCATCTCCTCCGGGCTGGCAGTCGGCACGGCGATGACCAGCAGGCCGGCCGCGACCTCTCGACTGATTTCGGCGACACGCTCCAGCCCGCCCAGCACCGGCACCCCCTGAACCTTGGCGCCGTGTAGGGCACGGTCGTCGTCGAGAAAGCCGACCGGGTGGTAGCGACTGTCGCGACGCAGGTCGCGCACCAGCGCCTCGCCGGCGCGCCCGGCGCCCAGCACCAGGACACGGGTGCTGGCCTGGCTGCGGCCGGCCGCCTGTCGGCTGTCCTTCCACAACCGGTACAGCATCCGCGGGGTACCCAGCAGCACCATCAGCACCAGGGGATAAAGCACCAGGACAGAGCGCGGCACCGGCAGTTCGAAGCGGTTGAACAGCACCAGGCCGAGGGCGATGGCGAACACACCGAGCACGCCGGCGCGCAGAATGTTCCACAGGTCGGGCAGGCTGGCGAAGCGCCACAGCCCGCGGTACAGGCCGACCCGCCAGAACACCAGGCCCTGCGCGGCCACGACGATCAGGACCTCGGTCGAGAGCCAGGGGATGTCGGGCTGGGTCTCCGCCATGCTGTAGCGGACGCGCTGCAGCCCGACCCAGCACAGCACGACCATGCCCAGGTCGTGCAGCACCACCAGCAAGCGCGGCAACCAGCCGGCGAAGCGATATCCCAAGCGCATCATGCCCCCCTCTCCCTGGTCATGCGCAACAAACGGCGCCGCCCGCCGCACCACGCTGCCACGCCGACAGCCAGAAATACGAATGCCGGCACCACGGCCCCATCGGGGAGGAGGGACGGACCGGCGAGGCAAACCGTTGCGGCGGCCAGCGTCCAGAATGCATAGGCCATGGTGACCGGGGGATGACCGAAACCGCAGCGCACGGCCCACTGATAAAGATGCTCGCGATGCGGCCGCCACCAGCGCTTGCCCTGCAGGATGCGCTTGGCGAGCGTCAGGCCGGCATCGATCAGGAACGCCGATACCAGCACCGGCGCATAGAACCAGTCCATGACACCACGGGTGATGGAAACCAGCAGCAGGGCCGCCACCGCGAAACCGAGCGCACCGCTGCCGACGTCGCCGAGAAAGATGCGCGCCCGGGGAAAGTTGAACGGCAGGAAAGCCGCGGCAGCGGCGAGCAGAAACAGGGCGAGAACCACCCGGGCGTCGATGCCGGCACCGCCGATCGCCATCAGCGCGACTGCGACCAGGCCCGCCTGACTTGCCGCCAGGCCGTCGATTCCGTCCATGAAATTCCAGATGTTCACCAGCGCCATCACGCCGATCGCCGTTGCGAGCGTCCCAGCCCAGTCTTCGGGTGTCTGGGGCCAGCCGGACAACCCTGCGGCCAAGCCTAACCCCGCCAAGGCATGCACCGCCAGGCGCGGCAGGATCGGCAACGGGCGATGATCGTCCAGCCAACCGATACCGGCCACGGCCAGCAGGCCAAACCCGAAGCCCAGCCATAACCCACGTTCTTCCGGCGCCATGAACCACAGCCCCGCCAGGCCGCATGCCAGCGCCACGACGATGCCCACCCCGCCGCCGCGCGGGGTCGGAACGGCGTGGCTCCGCCGCGCACCGGGCTGGTCCAGCAGCGCCATCCGTCGGGCATAACCCAGCGCCAGCGCCGTAACCAGCGACGAAACCGCCGCCACCAGCACCGCCCATCCCAAAAGCTCGGCCGGCGTCAATGCCTGATTCATTCGGCGGCCAGGCTGTGCACGGGCTTGACCGCCCCCCAACTCTTGCAGCTCGGACACTGCCAGTGGTGCGCTCGAGCCCCGAAACCGCAGCGATTGCAGCGATAGGCCGGGGTCCGCATCAGCATCTGCTCGGTGACCTGCTTGAGCGAGTTCAGTGTACCCGATCCATCGGACATGCCTTCCGCCAGACTGAGCTCGATCAGGGCGGCCTGCCCACGGATGGACGGCCGTCGTTTGAGCTGCTCGGTCAGGAAGGTGATGGCTGCCTCGCGCCCCTCTTCGCGCTCGATCAGCTTGGCGAGCGAGAGGATCGGCGAGACACCCGGATAGCGCTCGACCATCTCGGCCAGGAACGCGCGCGCGCGCGCGGTCTCGCCGCGCCGCTCGTAACAGGCCAACAGCGGCTTGAGGATCTCGGGCAGATACTCGACGTCGTGACGCGCCACCCGCTCGAAAGCGCGGATGGCGGCCTGATCGTTGCCGCCCGCCAGCTCGAGTCGACCCTCGAGGATTCCGGCACGGACCGAGTCGGGCTCGGCTGCGAAGGCATCGGCCAGATGTGACCGCGCCCGTCCGTCATCGCCATCCAGCCGCGCCTGCTCGGCCAGCTCGCAATGAAAATGCGCGATCAGCGACCCCATCGGCTCGCCGGTCGCTTCCTGGTAGCGCTGCGCATGCTCGATCGCCTTCGGCCAGTCGCGCTCGGCCTGGTAGATCGAGATCAAATGCTTGAGCGCCTGCGGCATGGAGACGTCCAGCCGCACCAGATCACTGAACAGGGTTTCGGCGCGATCGAACAGACCGGCACGCATGTAGTCCTCGCCCAGCTCGAAGATGGCCTGGGTGCGGTGCTCGTCGCTCAGTCCGGCCCGCGCGATCAGCCCCTGGTGCAGGCGGATGGCGCGCTCGACTTCACCCCGGCGGCGGAACAGGTGGCCGAGCGCCAGCTGGGTCTCGACTGTGTTGCTGTCGACCTCGGCGATCTGCAGGAACAGCTCGATGGCCTTGTCCGGCTGCTCGTTGAGCAGATAGTTCAGGCCGCGGAAATACGTCGTCGACAGCCGGCTCACGCGCTGCCCGGTCTGCCGGACGCTGCCGCGCCGGCCCGCGAGCCAGCCGGTCGCTGCAGCCACGGGCAGCAACACGAAGAGCCAGTAGAGTTCGCTCACGGCCGTTCGACGGCCTGCGGCGCAGGCGATTCGGCCTGCTGCTGCCGCTGCAGCCTGCGCAGTCGGCGACCGAGCGGCCAGGCGACCGTCACCGCGACCGCCAGCCCGCCCAGCAGGGTACCGACCAGCAGCGCGAGCAGGAGTGCGACCCCGAGGCTGCTGCCCCAGGTCAGAAAATGGAAGTCGATGGTGATCGGCGCCGGGTTGAGCGCGCTGAACAGCACGCCGGACAGGACGAAAAGGATGGCGATCAGGCCCTGGAGCAGACGCATGGGCGGAGCCTCATGGGGTCGTACCCCGAAAGCTTAGCCGAAAGAGGTATGGATCAGACGCCAGTCGCGGCAGTCGCCACGCCATTGACGCGCTCGCGCAGCTCTTTGCCCGGCTTGAAGTGCGGCACATGCTTGCCGGGGAGTGCGACCGACTCGCCGGTCTTAGGATTGCGCCCGATGCGCGGCGGCCGGTAGTGCAGCGAGAAGCTGCCGAAGCCGCGGATCTCGATGCGCTCGCCCTGGGCCAGCGCGCCGCTCATGAGTTCCAGCAGGGTCTTGACGGCGAGGTCGACGTCATCCGCCTTCAGATGGGCTTGCCGGCGTGCGAGGACTTCGATCAGTTCGGACTTGGTCATGAGCGGAGGATCGGCAGGCGGGATGGCGGAGTCGAAAGCGGGGTCCGGGCCATCCCGGACCCCGCCTGCATCGCTCACTCGGACTTGTTCAGCTGCTCGCGGAGCAGCGCGCCGAGCTTGGTGGTGCCGCCGGCAGCATTCTGGTAATCCTCCAGAACTTCGCGCATCTCGGCCTCGTCCTTGGCGCGGATCGAGAGCTGCAGAGTGCGGCCCTTGCGATCCATGCCGATGAACTTGGCCTCGACCCTGTCGCCGACCTTCAGGTACTGAGTGGCATCCTCGACACGCTCCTTGGCGATGTCGGAGGCGCGCACGTAGCCCTCGATGCCGTCGGCAAGCTCGATGGTGGCGCCCTTGGCGTCGACCTCCTTCACGGTGCCGGACACCAGCGAGCCCTTCGGATGGGCGGCCATGAACTGGCCGAACGGATCCTGCTCGAGCTGCTTGATGCCCAGCGAGATGCGCTCGCGCTCGGGGTCCACCGCCAACACCACGGCCTCGACCGTGTCGCCCTTCTTGAAGTTGCGGACGACATCCTCGCCGGTGGCGTTCCAGGAGATGTCGGACAGATGCACCAGGCCGTCGATGCCGCCTTCCAGACCCACGAAGATGCCGAAGTCGGTGATCGACTTGATCTGGCCGGACACCTTGTCGCCCTTCTTATGCATCGCCGAGAAGGCTTCCCACGGATTCGGCTGGCACTGCTTGATGCCCAGCGAGATGCGGCGGCGCTCCTCGTCGACGTCCAGCACCATCACCTCGACCTCGTCGCCGACCTGCACGACCTTGGACGGGTTGACGTTCTTGTTGGTCCAGTCCATCTCGGAGACGTGCACCAGACCCTCGACGCCCGGCTCGATCTCGACGAACGCGCCGTAGTCGGTGACGTTGGAGACCTTGCCGAACACGCGGCTGGTGGCCGGGTAGCGGCGGGCGATGTTGTCCCACGGATCCTCGCCCAGCTGCTTCAGACCGAGGCTGACGCGGTTGCGCTCGCGGTCGTACTTGAGCACGCGCACCTCCAGCTCCTGGCCGACCTCGACCACCTCGGACGGATGGCGCACGCGCTTCCACGCCATGTCGGTGATGTGCAGCAGGCCGTCGATGCCGCCGAGGTCGACGAACGCGCCGTAGTCGGTGAGGTTCTTGACCACGCCCTTGATGATCGCGCCTTCCTGCAGGCGCTCCAGCAGCTTCTCGCGCTCCTCGGAGTACTCGCTCTCGACGACGGCGCGGCGGGAAACCACCACGTTGTTGCGCTTGCGGTCGAGCTTGATGAGCTTGAACTCCAGCTCCTTGCCCTCGAGGTACACCGGGTCGCGGACCGGGCGCACGTCGACCAGCGAGCCGGGCAGGAACGCACGGACGTCCTTGATGTCGACGGTGAAGCCGCCCTTGACCTTGCCGCTGATGCGGCCGGTGATGGTCTCGTTGTTCTCGAGCGCCTTCTCCAGCTCGTCCCATACCATCGCGCGCTTGGCCTTCTCGCGCGACAGCACGGTCTCGCCGAAGCCGTTCTCGAGGTATTCCAGGGCGACCTTGACCTCGTCGCCGACGTTGACTTCGATCTCGCCCTGATCGTTACGGAACTGCTCGATCGGGATGATGCCCTCGGACTTCAGGCCAGCATTGATGACGACGACGTCGCTGCGCACCTCGACCACGGTGCCGGTGACGATGGCGCCGGGCTTGAGCTTCGCGATCGCGGTCTGGCTCTGTTCGAACAGTTCTGCAAAGGATTCGGTCATTGTTTGGTTACTCGGTTGAACACTCGGGCCGGTTGCATCCGCGGCCCACCCTTGTGTGCGGTGCCTGCGCACCTGTCTGGAAAGGAAATACCCAGGCATCTGCCCGGGGCCGT
>JBEQAM010000095.1:0-1305 GCA_041640375.1 Rehaibacterium sp.
GGTGGTGGGGCCGCCGGCCCCGGCGGCATTCGAGGACCGTGGCGTGCGCGATCTGCCGGCGCTGCTGCAGCCGGGCGACCTGCTGGTGTTCAACGACACCCGGGTGATCCCGGCGCGGCTGTTCGGCCAGAAGGTGACCGGCGGGCGGGTCGAGATCCTGATCGAGCGCATCCTCGGCAGCCACGAGGCCAAGGCACAGCTCGGCGTGAGCAAGTCGCCCAGGGCCGGCGCGCGGATCGCGCTGGACGCCGGCGGCGAGTTCGAAGTGCTCGGGCGCGAGGGCGAGTTCTACCTGCTGCGACTGCTCGGCGAGGAGCCGCTGGAAAAACTGCTGCTGCGTGCGGGGCGGCTGCCGCTGCCGCCCTACATCCAGCGCGAGGCCGGCGCTGCCGACGCCGAGCGCTACCAGACCGTGTTCGCCAGGCGGGTCGGCGCGGTCGCTGCGCCCACCGCCGGCTTGCACTTCGACGAGGCGCTGCTGGATGCGCTGCGCGCGCGCGGCGTCGAGCTGGGCCACGTCACGCTGCACGTCGGCGCCGGCACCTTCCAGCCGATGCGCGCCGAGACGGTGGAAGAGCACCAGATGCACAGCGAATGGCTGAATGTCGGTGCCGAGCTGGTCGAGCAGGTCCGTCGCGCCCGCGCCCGCGGCGGTCGCGTGGTGGCGGTCGGCACGACCGTGGTGCGCGCGCTGGAGAGCGCGATGCGCGACGGCGAGCTGCAGCCGTTCGCCGGCGAGACGCGCATCTTCATCTTCCCCGGGTATCGCATCCGCTCGATCGACGCGCTGGTCACCAACTTCCACCTGCCGGAGAGCACCCTGCTGATGCTGGTGTCCGCCTTCGCCGGTCGCGAGCGCATCCTCGCCGCCTACCGCTATGCGGTCGCGCAGCGCTACCGCTTCTTCAGCTATGGCGATGCGATGTTGCTTTTTCCTGGCCGGGAATCGGAAATCGGAAACCAGGAGTCGTAGCAGCGCGTCGCCGCTCCTGCGGAAGTGTTGACACCAGGGTCTTTGGCGACGGCCGAAGCGCTGGATTTTCCGCTTTCGCGGGAACGGTGGCGATGTGATCCTTTCCCGGTTCCCGATTTCCGACCTGCGCCCCGCCCATGTCCCGACTCGCCTTCGACCTCATCGCCACCAGCGGCCAGGCCCGCCGCGGCCGGCTGACCTTTCCGCGCGGCACGGTGCAGACCCCGGCGTTCATGCCGGTGGGCACCTACGGCTCGGTCAAGGGCGTGCTGCCGACACAGGTGCGCGAGCTGGGCGCCGAGATCATCCTCGGCAACACCTTTCACCTCTTC
>JBEQAM010000095.1:1315-7190 GCA_041640375.1 Rehaibacterium sp.
TGCACGGCTTCGCACGCTGGGACGGGCCGATCCTCACCGATTCCGGCGGCTTCCAGGTGTTCTCGCTGGCGCAGCGGCGCAAGATCACCGAGCAGGGGGTGACCTTCGCCTCGCCGGTGGACGGCAGCCAGGTGTTCCTCGGGCCGGAGGAGAGCATGCGCATCCAGCGCGTGCTCGACTCCGACATCGTCATGATCTTCGACGAGTGCACCCCGTACCCGGCCAGCGAAAAGCAGGCGCGTGACTCGATGGAGCTGTCGCTGCGCTGGGCCGAGCGCAGCCGGCGCGCGCACGAGGGCAACGACGCGGCGCTGTTCGGCATCGTCCAGGGCGGTGTGTATCCGGCACTGCGCAGCCGCTCGGCGGCGGGGTTGATGGCCATCGGCTTCGACGGTTACGCGGTCGGCGGGCTGGCGGTCGGTGAGCCGGAGGAAGAGCGCAACCGCACGCTGGAACACATCTGCCCCGAGCTGCCGGTCGAGCGGCCGCGCTACCTGATGGGCGTGGGGCGGCCGGAGGACATCGTCGAGGCGGTGGCGCGCGGCATCGACATGTTCGACTGCGTGATGCCGACCCGCAATGCCCGCAACGGCCACTACTTCACCCGCTTCGGCACGGTGCGCATCCGCAACGCGAAATACGAGACCGATACCCGGCCGATCGACCCCGAATGCGCCTGCCACACCTGCGCCTCGGGCTTCAGCCGCGCCTACCTGCGCCACCTGGACCGCTGCAACGAGATCCTCGCCTCGGTGCTGGGCACCATCCACAACCTGCACTACTACCAGCAGCTGATGCGCGAGATCCGCGCCGCCATCGAGGCCGGCCGGTTCGAGGACTTTCGCGCTGCCTTCCATGCCGCGCGGGCAGCGGGGGAGGGGGCGTAGGCGTCTGCTCGGCCACGCCCGATGCCTTGCCGGGATTCTCCGGTGGCGGCCCGCGCCACCCCTGTCGCGGCGTTGGCGATCGTGCCATGCGGGCATCCGGCCGCCGTGGCATACTGCGTGACTTTCTTGACCAGATGACCACAGGCAAACCCATGAACCTGCTCGATTTCTTCATTTCCCCGGCTTATGCGCAGACTGCCGCCGAACCCAATCCGTGGCAGCCGCTGATCATGCTCGGCCTGTTCTTCGTGGTGTTCTGGTTCTTCCTGATTCGGCCGCAGATGAAGCGCGCCAAGGAGCACCGCGAGCTGGTCTCCAAGCTCGCCAAGGGCGACGAGGTGATCGCCGCCGGCGGCATCGCCGGCCGCATCGACGACCTGTCCGAGAGTTTCGTCACGCTGGAGATCGCCGAGGGCGTCAAGGTCAAGGTGCAGCGCGGCGCCGTCCAGACGGTGCTGCCCAAGGGCACCCTGAAGTCGGCTTGAAGTGGCAGCGAGCCGTCCCCACTCCGACAACTCCGGCCGCCACGGCGGCCGCTAGCGGCTGATCGCCCATGCTCGAGTTTCCGCGCTGGAAATACGCCCTGGTCGTGCTGATCGTCCTGGTCAGCATCGTCTACGCCATTCCCAACATCTATCCGCAGGACCCCGCGGTCCAGATCACGCCCAACCGCGGTGCGGTCATCGACCAGGCGCTCAAGGAGCGCGTACAGGGCGTGATCGAGAAGGCGGGGTTGCCGCTCAAGGGCATCAGCCTGAGCGAGGACAGCCTGCTGGTGCGGCTGGACCATCCCGATTCGCAGCTGCGTGCGGCCGACCTGATCCGCGAGGAGCTGGGCAACCGCTACACGGTGGCGCTCAACCTCGCCTCGACCGTGCCACGCTGGCTGGTCGCCATCCGCGCCACGCCGATGCTGCTCGGCCTGGACCTGCAGGGCGGCGTCCATTTCCTGATGGAGGTCGATCAGCGCGCCGCGCTGGAGCAGCGTGAGAACGGCTTCGCCGACGACATCCGCGCCTTGCTGCGCGACAACCGCGTGCCCTATACGGCGGTCAACCGGGGGCCGAACGGCATCGTGATCCAGCTGCGCGACGCCGCCGATCTCGACCGCGCCCGCAGCCTGATCGCCCGCGATCTGCCCGAGCTGGTGCTGCAGACCACGACGACCGGGGAGGGCGCGGCCCTGGTGGCGCGCATCAGCGAGGCCGAGCTCAAGGCCATCATCGACAACGCCATCGAGCAGAACGTCGGCACGTTGCGCAACCGCATCAACGAGCTGGGCGTGGCCGAGCCGATCATCCAGCGTCAGGGCGCGAACCGCATCGTGGTGCAGCTGCCCGGCGTGCAGGACACCGCGCAGGCCAAGAAGGTGCTCGGCGCCACCGCCACCCTGGAATACCGTGCCGTGGTCGACGGCGACGCCTACGCCGCCGCCCAGACCGGCCGCGTGCCGCCGGACGCTCGTCTCTACTATCAGCGCCGCACCGGCGTGGACGGCCGGCCGATTCCGATACTGCTGTCGCGCCGCATCATCGCCTCCGGCGACCAGCTGGTCGACGCCCGTTCCGGCTTCGATCCGCAGGACGGCTCGCCGATGGTCTCGGTGACGCTGAACAACGTCGGTGGCCAGCGCATGCTGGAGTTCACCCAGGAGAACGTCGGCCGCGGGATGGCGGTGGTGTTCATCGAGCGTACGCCCGAGACCCGCATCGTCGATGGTCAGGAGGTGCGCACCACCCGCGTCACCGAGGAGGTCATCTCGGTCGCCAACATCCGCGGCGTGTTCGGCAAGCGCTTCCAGACCACCGGGCTGGAGAGCCCGCGCGAGGCCGCCGAGCTGGCCCTGCTGCTGCGTGCCGGCTCGCTGGCCGCGCCGGTCGACATCGTCGAGGAGCGCGTGATCGGCCCCTCGCTGGGCAAGGAGAACATCGAGGCCGGCGCCATGGCCATCACGATGGGCTTCCTGCTGGTGTGTGCGCTGATGATCGTCTACTACAAGCTGTTCGGCCTGATCTCGGTGGTGGCGTTGTTCACCAACCTGACCCTGCTGTGCGCCGCGCTGAGCTTCATCGATGCCACCCTGACCATGCCCGGTATCGCCGGCATCGTGCTCACCCTCGGCATGGCGATCGACGGCAACGTGCTGATCTGCGAACGCATCCGCGAGGAGCTGCGCATGGGCAACACGCCGGTGGCCAGCATCAAGGCTGGCTACGAGCGCGCCTGGACGGTCATCCTCGACTCCAACGTCACCAAGGTGATCGCCGCCATGGCGCTGTTCTCGTTCGGCACCGGCCCGATCCGCGGCTTCGCCGTGGTGCTGTTCTTCGGCGTGCTGACCTCGATGTTCACTTCCGTCGTCGTGAGCCGCGCCATCGCCACGGCGATCTACGGCCACGGCCGCCGCATCAAGACCGTGTCGGTCTGACGGGCTGATCGGAGACGACCCAGATGGAATTCTTCAATCCGAACAGCAACGTCAACTTCATGGGCATCCGCCGGGTATCGGTGGCGATTGCCCTGCTCCTGATGCTCGGCTCGATCGTGGCGATCGCCACCAAGGGCCTCAACCTGGCGCTGGACTTCACCGGCGGCACCCTGGTGGAGGTGGTGTTCGACCAGCCGGTCGAGCAGTCCGAGGTGGTGGATGCGCTGCAGGCGGGCGGCTTCCGCAACCCGCTGGTGCAGCGCTTCGACTCGACCAGCTTCGCCATCCGGCTGTCGCCCGAGCATTCGGCGGCGGCCGTCGACGAGCTGCTGACCGAGGAGGAGGAGACCAGCATCGATGCGCGCAACGCCGCGGTCGGCCAGTTGGTGCTGGATACGCTTCGCGCCGGTGGTCACGAGGTCACCATCAAGCGCAGCGAGTTCGTCGGCCCGCAGGTCGGCCGCGAACTGGCCTACAACGGCATCGTGGCGGTGTTCGTGGTGCTGACCGGCATCATGATCTACATCGCCATGCGCTTCGAGTGGAAGTTCGCCCTCGCGACGGTGATCGGCGAAATCCACGACGTGGTGGTGACGCTGGGCTTCTTCGCCATCATGGGCCTGGACTTCGACCTGGCCGTGCTGGCGGCGATCCTCGCGGTCGACGGCTACTCGGTGAACGACAAGATCGTGGTGTTCGATCGCGTGCGCGAACTGTTCCGCTCGACCCGTGCCTCCGACAGCGTGCAGGTGCTGAACAAGGCCATCAACAGCACCCTGTCGCGCACGATCATGACTTCGGTGACGACCCTGCTCACCGCGGTGGCGCTGTACCTGTTCGGCGGCCCGACCCTGGAAGGCTTCTCGCTGGCGCTGATCGTCGGCATCGTCGTCGGTACCCTGTCGACGATCTTCTACGCCACGCCGGTGCTGCTGTGGCTGGGCGTGACCAAGCAGGACCTGATGCCCAAGGCGCGCGACGAGGCCGAACTGGCCCGGCGTCCGTAACGAGCCGCTCCTGCCGGCCGTCCCGCAAGACCCGCCTGCGTGGCGGGTCCTTGCGTTTCTGGGGGCGGCAGGATGCCTCGCCGTGACGGCGGCTACAGGCAGGACGAGCCGCGACCGGATGCACGGGAACGGCAATGGTCCTGGCCGTGGAGTCGCGCGGGCGAGCCCGGAGGGCGCCGCAGCGGAGCCATGTCCGCGCGCTCCGCGGTGTGCGCCGCCATCCCGTCAGTTTCCGCGGGCGAAGAAGCGCGCGCCGTCGCCGCCGCGCAGCGGGTAGGCGATGCCGGCTTCGATCTCGATGTCGACGAACCAGGTCAGGCGGATGCGCACGCCCAGACCCACGCTGGCGTAGGGCCCGCCCTCGCGGCGGCCGAGCACGGCGTCGTCGGTGCCGCCGGCCTCGGCCACGGCGAGCAGACGCAGCCAGTTGCGGCCCAGCGGGCGCAGGTACTCGGCAGCGACGTGCCAGTAACGCTGGCCCTCGAGCCAGTCCGATTCGTAACCGCGCAGGCGGGAAGCGCCGCCGAGGCCGAAGGCGTTGCGGCTGCGCGGGCCGTCGGCGTACCAACCGCCGTCGGCGATCAGATGCAGGGTCTGGTGCGGCGTGCTGCCCAGCGGTCGGTACGCGATGTAGCGGCCGGTGAAACGGGCGTAGCTGTAGTCGGACAGCAATGCGTCGCTCGCGGTTTCCAGACGGGCGATGAAGCGGCGACCGCTCTCGCTGTAGACGTTGAAGCGGACGTCGTGGAAGTCGGCGCTGAGCACCGCCGCGAGCGCCTCGCCGTCGGAGGGCGGGGCGAATTCGCCTTCGGCGCGCTGCGCCTGCCACAGCAGGCCGCCGCCGAAGGTCCAGCCGCGCCGCGGGCGGCGCCAGCTCAGGTCGCGCGAGAGATGCAGTTCGGCGTGGTGAAAGGTTTCGTCGAAGCGGCCGGCCTGGCCGGGGTTCACCCGCTCCAGCCGGCCCAGGCTGGTGGACAGGTTGTAGGGGGTATCGAAGACGTAGGGGGCGGTATAGGCCAGGCGCGCCGTGCGCTCGCGCTCGCGGTTGGGGTCGTCACGGAAACGGCCCTGTTCGAGGTACACATTCATGCTGTGGTTGCGGCCGCCGATGTTGCTCCAGCGCAGCTGGCCGCCGTAGCTGTAGTCGCGGTCGGTGCTGGTGTCGCCGCGTGGGATCGGCAGCACGTAACGCTTCTCGCGCACATGCACTTCCAGGGCTACACCATCGCCCTCGGGAACCTGCTCGATCCGTACCTCGCGGAACAGGCCGAGATCGAGGATCGCCTGTCGGCTGCGCGCGATCCGGTCGGGGTCGGCGGGGTCGCCCGGGCGCAGGCTCATCTCGCGCAGCATCACTTCGGGCCGGGTGACGGCGTTGCCGACGAAACGGATCCCGGTCACCGGCGGTGTCTCGGCCGCGGCGGCCCCGGCCAAGCCCAGCAAGAACAGCAGCGCTCCCGCGCGCATGTCGCCCCCTGCCTGCGAATCACGCTTGCCGGTGAGTCTATGCCGGCGTGGCCCGACGTGGGAACAGCGCGTGATGTCAGGTGCCT
>JBEQAM010000096.1:0-7113 GCA_041640375.1 Rehaibacterium sp.
TTCGCCGGCCAGCACGGCGCGGCGGTGGTGATGGACCCGCGCAATGGCGAAGTGCTCGCCCTGGTCAGCCTGCCCGCATTCGACCCCAACCTGTTCGTCAACGGCATCTCGCATGCGGATTACCGCGCGCTGGTCGACTCGCCCTCGCGGCCGCTGTTCAACCGCGCCGTGCTCGGCGGTTACGAGCCCGGCTCGACGATCAAGCCGTTCATCGCGCTGGTCGGCCTCGACCTCGGCCTGCGTCGACCGGAAGACCGGACCTTTTCCGGCGGTGCATTCCGCCTGCCCGGCCAGGATCGCGAGTACCGCGACTGGCGGCGCGGCGGTCACGGCTGGATCGATCTGCGCGAATCGCTGGCGCAGTCGGTCAACACCTACTACTACCAGTTGGCCCTGGACATCGGCATCGACCGCCTGAGCGCGGAGATGGCAAAGTTCGGCTTCGGTCGGCCAACCGGCATCGATCTGAGCGGCGAGGCCAGCGGCATCCTGCCTTCGCGCGAGTGGAAGCGCAGTGTGCGCAACCAGCCCTGGTTCCCGGGCGAGACGGTGATCGCCGGCATCGGCCAAGGCTACTGGGTGACGACCACGCTGCAACTGGCCCAGGCCACCAGCATCCTCGCCGCCGGCGGATGGCGCCACCGGCCGCACCTGCTGCGCGCGACCCAGCGCGGTTTCGGCACCGAGCCGGTGCCCGAGCCGCAGCCGGCGCCGGAGCGGGTGTCGGCGAATGGCCGCCACATCGAGGCCGTGCGTGACGGTCTGGTCGCGGTGATGCACAGTCCGACCGGCACCGCACGCGCCGAGGCGACCGGGCTCGACTACCTGATCGCCGGCAAGACCGGCACCGCGCAGCGGGTCACCCGTCGCGGCGACGCCAGCCTGGAGCTCGACGAGCTGCCGTTCCACCTGCGCCACCGCGCGCTGTTCGTCGCCTATGCGCCGGCCGACGACCCGCAGGTCGCGCTGGCGCTGGTGGTCGAAAGCGGCGGCTCCGGTTCGCGCGCGGCTGCGCCGGTGGCGCGGCGCATTTTCGACGCCTGGTTGCTGCGGGAGCGCCGCGAATGAGCCCGCTGACCTACCTGCTCCGCGACGTGGTCGGCCGCTTCCTCGCCGCCATCGATCTGCCGCTGCTGTTGGCATTGTTGGCCCTGCTCGGCATCGGGCTGGCGGTGCTGCACAGCGCCGGTGGCGAGCAGATTGCGTTGCTCTATCCGCAGGCGATGCGTTTCGCCGTCGGCCTCGGCGCATTGCTGGTGTTGGCGCAGGTGCCGCCAGCCAGGCTGCGGCTGTGGACACCATGGCTGTTCCTCGCCACCGTGCTGCTGCTGGCGCTGGTGCCGGTGTTCGGCACCGGCCGCAGCGGGCGTCACTGGCTCAATCTCGGCGTGGTCTACCTGCAGCCGGCCGAGCTGATGAAGCTGACCGTGCCGATGATGGTCGCCTGGTTCCTGCACCGGCAGCCGCTGCCACCGGGCTGGGGCACGCTGGCGGCCTGCGCGGCCATCATCGGCTTGCCGTTCGGCCTGATCATGCTGCAGCCCGATCTGGGCACCGGCGTGCTGGTTGCGGCCAGCGGCGCATTCGCGGTGTTCCTCGCCGGCATGCACTGGTGGCGCATCGGCCTGCTCGCCGGCCTGGGGCTGGCCGCGTTGCCGGTCGCCTGGCAGTTCCTGCAGGACTACCAGCGCCACCGCATTCTCACTTTCCTCGACCCGGAGAGCGATCCGCTCGGGACCGGCTGGAACATCATCCAGTCCAAAATCGCCGTGGGCTCCGGCGGGCTGACGGGCAAGGGCTGGGGGCAGGGTACCCAGGCGCATCTGGACTTCCTGCCCGAGCAGACCACCGACTTCATCTTCGCCGTGCTGGCCGAGGAATTTGGCTGGGTCGGCGTGGTGGTCACCCTCGGGTTGTACCTGTTCGTGGTCGGGCGCTGCCTGTGGATCGCCGCCGGGGCGCGCGACACCTACTCGCGGTTGCTCGCCGGCGCGCTCGGACTGGCGTTCTTCGTCTATGTGTTCGTGAACGGCGGGATGATTTCCGGCCTGTTGCCGGTGGTGGGCGTGCCGATGCCGCTGCTCAGCTATGGCGGCACCTCGGCGGTCACGCTGCTGGCCGGTTTCGGCATCGTGATGGCGGTGCGCGCACACAAGCGCTTCATCGGCGCCTGAGTCCGCGGTGAATCGCGGCCGCGCGCCGGCGCGGCATCGCTGGGGCGGGCGTGGCCTGCGTGGTAAATTTCCCGCGAATCCGCCGTCGAGACCGCGATGAATCCCCTGCGCCTGTTGCCCGCCGTTGCCTTGCTCCTGGCCCTACCGGCTGCGGCCGACGAGGCCCGCCGCGCCTTCATCGACGAGGTGGTCAAGACGCACGGCGTGGAGCGTGCCAAGGTCGAGGCGATGCTGGGCGAGGCCAAGTACCGGCAGAGCATCATCGACGCCATCACCCGGCCGGCCGAAGCCAGGCCGTGGAAGGCCTACCGGCCGATCTTCCTGACCGACCGGCGCATCGCCGACGGCCGCGCCTTTCTGGCCGAGCATCGCGAGGCGCTGGCCAGGGTCGAGGCCGAGACCGGCGTGCCGGCCGCGCTGATCGTGGCCATCCTCGGCGTCGAAACCAATTACGGCCGCATCACCGGCAGCCATCGGGTGATCGACGCGCTGTACACGCTGGGCTTCCACTACCCGCCACGGCAGAGTTTCTTCCGCAGCGAGCTGGCGCACCTGTTCGCGCTCGCCAACGAGGAGCGGCTCGACATCCCCTCGCTCATGGGCAGCTACGCCGGCGCGATGGGCTGGGGCCAGTTCATGCCCTCCAGTTACCGCGCCTACGCGAAGGATGGCGACGGCGACGGCCGCCGTGACCTGTTCGGGTCCTTGCCGGACGTGTTCGCCTCGGTGGCCAACTACTTCGTCGCCCACGGCTGGGAACCGGGCCAGCCGGTGACCGTGCGCGCGCAGGTCGCTGCCGACGCCGAGCACTTCGTCGCCGGCACGCTGGAGCCGAAGTTCGAGGTCGCCGAGCTCGGCCGCAAGGGCTACGTTCCCGAGGGCGGCATCGGGCACGACAAACGCGCCACCCTGGTGACGCTGGAAGGCGATGCCGGTACCGAGCACTGGATCGGCTTCCGCAATTTCTACGTCATCACCCGCTACAACCGCTCGCCGCTGTACGCGATGGCGGTGCATCAGCTGGCCGAGGCGATCGCCGCCGGCGAAGGCGGCCGCCCGGCGCCATGAGCGCACGTCTGGTGCTGATCGCGCTGAGCCTGCTGCTGGCCGCTTGCGCGCGTACGCCAAAGAAACCGTCCTTGCCGCCGCTCGCATCCGCGCCGATCGCCACGGCGCCGGGCGAGGCCGACGGCGACGATCCCTGCGCGGTGATCTACGAACACAGCGACGCCGACTATACGCCGGGCGGGCTGTACCGTCCCGGCCAGCGCGACAGCGGCCCGGCCCGGCCGCCGGACCTCAGCCGCATTCCCGAGCCGGTGCCGCGCGCCGAGCCGCGCGCCCGCTACGGCAACCGCTCGCCCTACACCGTGCTCGGCAAGACCTACCACGTGCTGGAGGATGCGCGTGGCTACGTCGAGCGCGGCATCGCCTCCTGGTACGGGCAGAAGTTCCACGGCCGACCGACGTCGAGTCTGGAGCCCTACGACATGTGCCAGTTCACCGCCGCCCACAAGACCCTGCCGCTGCCCAGTTACGTGCGGGTCACCAACCTGGAGAACGGCCGCAGCATCATCGTGCGGGTGAACGACCGCGGGCCGTTCCACGAGGGGCGGATCATCGACCTGAGCTATGTCGCTGCGCTCAAGCTGGGCGTGCATGCCAGGGGCACTGCGCCGGTGGAGGTGCGCGCGATCGACCCGGACGACATGGCCGCGGACGCGACGCCAGCCAAGGCCCGGCCTGCGCGGGGTGCGCGGCGCGCGCTGCGTGAGCGGGTGGTACGCGGCACGGACACGGCCACCGCGTCGCGCTGGCTGCAGGTCGGCAGCTTCGGCGAGCGCGACAATGCCCGGCGACTGGCGGCACGGCTGGAATCGGCCGGCATCGGACCGGTCGAACTGCGTCCGGCCGAGGTCGATGGCCGCCGCGTCTGGCGCGTGCGTGTCGGTCCGGTCAGCGCCACCGAAGCCGAATCGCTCGCCGCCCGGTTGCGCGACTTGGGCATGGGCAGCCCGCGTCTGCTCGAGCAGTGAATTTTCCTCCATCCGCCGGTCCGCACGGCCGGCCCCAGCGAAACCCGGAAACCGCAATGACCTACCGCCGACTCTTCCTCGCCGCCGGACTGGCCGCCCTCACCGTGACCGCACTCGCGCAGCCGACGCCCCAGCCCGCGCCGCGTCCGGTCACACCGGCCGCCGCACCGGGGCCGGCGCCGGTACCACCGCCGCCCAGCGTCACCGGCACCGCCTGGCTGCTGATGGACTATGCCAGCGGGCAGATCCTGGCCGGCGAGAACATCCACGCCCGTGTCGAACCGGCCAGCATCACCAAGGTGATGACCTCCTATGTGGTCGCTGCCGAGATGGCCGCCGGCAAGGTCGGCCCCGAGGACCAGGTCCAGATCAGCGAGAACGCCTGGCGCGGCGGCGGCGCCGGCACCGACGGCTCGACCAGCTTCCTGCCGCTGGGCAGCCGGGTACGGCTGGAGGATCTGCTGCACGGCATGATCGTGCAGTCCGGCAACGATGCCTCGATCGCGCTGGCCGAGCACGTCGCCGGCAGCCAGGAGGCCTTCGCCGCGCTGATGAACGAGTACGCGCGCAAGCTGGGCATGAACGGCACCCACTTCGTCAACGCCCACGGCCTGCCGCACGACGACCACTACACCACCGCTCACGACATCGCGCGGATGGCGCAGGCGATGATCCGCGATTTCCCCGAAGCCTACGCCTACCACAAGGTGAAGGAGTTCACCTTCAACAACATCCGCCAGCACAACCGCAACACGCTGCTGTGGCGCGACGACAGCGTCGACGGCATCAAGACCGGTCACACCTCGCGTGCCGGCTACTGCCTGCTCAGCTCGGCCAAGCGCGGCGACCAGCGGCTGATCGCGGTGGTGATGGGCTCGACCAGCGAGAAGCAACGCGCCGACGACAGCCAGGCGCTGCTCAACTGGGGCTTCCGCTTCTTCGAGACGCACCAGGTCTACGCGGCCGGGGCGCAGGTCGCCGAGCACAAGGTGTGGAAGGGCGCGGCCGACCAGGTGCGCCTGGG
Source organism: Rehaibacterium sp. (assembly GCA_041640375.1). Taxonomy (GTDB): domain Bacteria; phylum Pseudomonadota; class Gammaproteobacteria; order Xanthomonadales; family Xanthomonadaceae; genus Rehaibacterium. The sequence continues at coordinate 5,235 of JBEQAM010000096.1, forward strand.
CGTCGCCCAGCCGGTGCTGGCCACCGTGCCGCGCGGCCGCTACGAGCAGATCAGGGCCGAGATGGACGTACCGACCACTCTGGTCGCGCCGATCGAAGCCGGCCAGGCGATCGGCACCCTGCGCCTGAGCCTCGACGACCGGCTCGTGGTCGAGCAGCCGCTGGTCGCGCTCGAGGCCGTGCCCGAGGGCGGCTTCTTCCGCCGGCTGATGGACGAGTTCTGGATGTGGTGGGCGTCGGAGTAGCGGGGAGTGAGGCCCACGACGGCGCAGCGGCGTGCCGAAGCCGGGCGCCTTTCCTCCACGCTCTTCTCTAGGGAAGGTCTAGACCAGCCCACTGGACTTGTTCGGCCGCTGCGCGGCTACGAGCCCTGCGGGCTTCGGACTCGCCGAGTCCGGCACAGGGCCGGACTCGGCTCGGCTGGATCAAGCACTCGCGTGCTGGATCCGCGGGCGCGCCAGCCGTGGCGCGCAGCAACGCTGACTCGATCAGCGTTGCCCTAGCAGCTTGTTGAAATTCTCCCGCGCCAGAGCTTGCTTTCAAGCCCTCTGTTTGCGATATCGACCTCAGCCATAGTGGAGGGCGTGGGATGCGCGGTGCAGACGTCACTCAGGAATCGTTGTTCACGGTCGCCAAGCTCGCCGACTTCGTCCCGGCGAACCATCCGCTCCGATCCATTCGGGAGCTGGCCGATGAGGCGCTCAGGCGCATGAGCGGCCTGTTTTCGGCGCTGTACGCCGATACCGGCCGCGCCTCCATCGCGCCGGAGAAACTGATGCGGGCGCAGCTGCTGCAGCTGTTCTACTCGATCCGGAGCGAGCGGATGCTGATGGAGCAGCTCCACTACAACCTGCTGTTCCGCTGGTTCGTCGGTATCGCGATCGACGAGCCGGTCTGGGATCACTCCGTGTTCTCGAAGAACCGGGATCGTTTGAACGGAAACGAGGTGGCGAGCGAGTTTCTGGCCGAGGTGGTGCGGTTGGCGGAAAAGCGGGGCCTGATGTCGGACGAGCATTTCTCGGTCGACGGCACGCTGCTGCAGGCGTGGGCCTCGCACAAGAGCTTCCGTCCCAAGGATGGGACGCCGAAGGACCCACCGGGTGGTGGGCATCGCAACGCCCAGCCTGATTTCAAGGGTCAGAAGCGTCGCAACGAAACGCACGAATCGGCCAGCGATCCGGACGCCAGGCTTTACCGCAAGGGCAATACCGGGGCGCAGCTGAGCTACCAGGCCCATGTGCTCATGGAGCATCGCAGCGGCCTGGTGCGTGCAGCGTGTGTCACGCAGGCCAGCGGCCATGGTGAGCGTGACGCGGCGTTGGCGATGCTTGGTTCGCTGCGCGGCCGACGACGGCGCACGCTGGCCGCGGACAAGGGGTACGACACGGCGGACTTCGTCGCGGGCTGTCGGGCCATGGGTATCACCCCGCACGTTGCGCAGAACACCTCGCACCGCCGCAGCGCCATCGATGGCCGCACTACCCGACACGCCGGGTATGCGATCAGCCTGCGGACGCGCGCCTGGATCGAAACGCACTTCGGATGGCTCAAGGCGGCTGCCGGAATGCGTCAGGTCAAGCAGCGCGGCCTTACGAAGGTCGAGGCGCTGTTTCAGCTGGCGATGGCGGCGAGCAACCTCGTCCGCCTGCCGAAGCTGATCGCCGCGGGGGCCGCGTGATGGCGGCCCCGGCGGGGAAGGTGCGCCTGGAAGTCCGAAAGCGGGCTTGTTTCAGAGCGCGGGACGCGCTTGCGGAGCGCTTGAGCAGCGAGAAATCCGCGCTGCCGACCGAGTCGGGGGCTTCGCCGGGTCGAATTTCAACAGGCTGCTAGGCGGCGGCCGGGCACTCGGCGGCGATCTCGACCGCCTGCGCCTTGTCGTT
>JBEQAM010000097.1:0-7086 GCA_041640375.1 Rehaibacterium sp.
GGCCGCCGTCGCCCGCACCCCCTCACCGAAGGCGCCCTGCGGGGCGCCTTCGTCGTTCCGGCCGCGGGCCGGTGGCGGCCGGGCGGCGCTGGTAGAATCCCCCGTCCGTCCTTCTGCGACGGCGCCGCACCGCCGCCCGTCCGAGCCCATCATGCCGGTCCACCAGAACGTCCTCGAACTCATCGGCAACACCCCCATCGTCAAGGCGCAGCATCTGGATGCCGGCCTCTGCGAGATCTACCTCAAGCTCGAAAGCGCCAACCCGGGCGGCTCGATCAAGGACCGCATCGGCCTGTCGATGATCGAGGCGGCCGAGCGGGCCGGAAAGATCAAGCCCGGTGACACCCTGGTCGAGGGCACCGCCGGCAACACCGGCATCGGCCTGGCGCTGGTCGCCCAGCAGAAGGGCTATCGCCTCATCCTCGTCGTGCCCGACAAGATGAGCCGGGAGAAGATCTTCAACCTCAAGGCGATGGGCGCCGAGGTGGTGCTGACCCGTTCGGATGTCGCCAAGGGCCATCCCGACTACTACCAGGACCTGGCCGAACGGATCGCCCGCCAGACGCCGAACGCCTACTTCATCAACCAGTTCGGCAACCCGGACAACCCGCGCGCCCATTACGAGGGGACCGGGCCGGAGATCTGGCGGCAGATGGACGGCCGGCTCGACGCCATCGTGTTCGGCTGCGGCTCCTCGGGCACGATGACCGGCCTGTCGCGCTATTTCGCCGAGGTGGCGCCGCAGGTCGAACTGATCCTGGCCGATCCGGTCGGTTCGATCCTGGCCCAGTACATCAACGAGGGCACCCTGAGCGAAAAGTCCGGCACCTGGATGGTGGAAGGCATCGGCGAGGACTTCCTGCCGACCATTTCCGACTTCAGCCGGGTCAGGAAGGCTTACGCCATCTCCGACAGGGAAAGCTTCCTCGCCGGTCGCGAACTGCTGCGCCGGGAAGGCATCCTCGGCGGCTCCTCCACCGGCACCTTGCTTGCCGCCGCGCTCAAGTACTGCCGTGAGCAGACCGTGCCGAAGAAGGTGCTGGTGTTCGTCTGCGATACCGGCAACAAGTACCTGTCGAAGATGTACAACGACTACTGGATGCTCGACAACGGCTTTCTGGAGCGCCCGCAGTACGGCGACCTGCGCGACCTGATCCTGCGTCCCTACGCGCAGAAGGACACGGTCGTGATCGGCCCCAACGACCTGCTGGTCACCGCCTACCAGCGCATGAAGCTCTACGAGATCTCGCAGCTGCCGGTGATGGAGGGCGAGAGGCTGGTCGGCATCCTCGACGAATCCGACGTGCTGATGCATGTCTACGGCGACGAGAAGCGCTTTCGCGACCCGGTCTCGACCGCGATGGTCTCCAAGCTCGACGTGCTCGACGTCAAGTCGCCGATCGAAGCGCTGCTGCCGGTGTTCGATCGCGGCCATGTCGCCATCGTGATGGACGGCGACCAGTTCCTCGGCCTGATCACCCGCATCGACCTGCTCAACTACCTGCGCCGCCGCGTCAACTGACCCGGCCGCCTCCGCGAAGCGATCCCATGACCGACACCAAGCCCCTCGGCCTCGGCACCCGTGCCATCCACGCCGGCCAGTCGCCCGACCCCTCCACCGGCGCGGTGATGACGCCGATCTACGCCACCTCCACCTACGCGCAGGCCAGCCCCGGCGTACACAAAGGCTTCGAGTATTCGCGCAGCCACAACCCGACCCGCTTCGCCTACGAGCGCTGCGTGGCGGCGCTGGAAGGCGGCGCCCGCGGCTACGCCTTCGCTTCCGGCCTGGCGGCGAGCGCGACCGTGCTCGACCTGCTCGACAGTGGCAGCCACGTCATCGCCATGGACGACGTCTACGGCGGCACCTACCGGCTGTTCGAGCGCGTGCGCCGGCGCAGCGCCGGGCTGGACTTCAGCTGGGTCGATCTCAACGACTACGCCGGCTTCGAGGCCGCGATCCGTCCCGAGACGCGGATGGTATGGATCGAGACGCCGACCAACCCGATGCTCAAGCTGGTCGACATCGCCCGCGTGGCGGAGATCGCCCGCAGGCACGGCCTGATCGTCGTGGTCGACAACACCTTCGCCACCCCGGTGCTGCAGCGGCCGCTGGAACTGGGCGCGCATCTGGTGGTGCATTCGGCGACCAAGTACCTCAACGGCCACTCCGACATCGTCGGCGGGATGGTGGTGGTCGGTGACGACGCCGAGCTGGCCGAGCGGATGGCCTTCCTGCAGAACGCCGTCGGCGGCGTGCAGGGCCCGTTCGACAGCTTCCTCGCCCTGCGCGGCTTGAAGACCCTGCACCTGCGCATGAAGGCACACTGCGAGAACGCCCTGGAGCTGGCGCAGTGGCTGCAAACCCACCCGGCGATCGACAAGGTCATCTACCCGGGCCTGGCATCGCATCCGCAGCACGCACTGGCCCAGCGCCAGATGGCCGGCGGTGGCGGCATCATCAGTGTGTACGTGAAGGGCGGCTTCGAGGCCGCCAAGCGGATGCTCGAGCGCTGCGAGCTGTTCGCGCTGGCCGAGTCGCTCGGCGGCGTCGAGAGCCTGGTCAACCACCCGGCGATCATGACCCACGCCTCGGTCCCACCCGAGCGCCGCGCTGCGCTCGGCATCGCCGACAACCTGGTGCGCCTGAGCGTGGGGGTCGAGGACGTGGCCGATCTGCGTGCGGAGCTTGATCGCGCATTGGCTTGAATTGGATTGCAAGGGAATGTCCGGTGAGCAAGGGTAGGAAGCGTCTGCTGGTCGTCGTCGGCACGCGGCCGGAAGCCATCAAGATGGCCCCGGTGATCCTGGCGTTGCGCGCGGAACCGTGGGCCGACGTGCGCGTGCTCGCCACCGCCCAGCACCGGCAGATGCTCGACCAGGTGCTGGACGTCTTCGGCATCGTGCCGGACATCGACCTGGACATCATGCGCCCGAATCAGACGCTGCCGGCACTGACTGCACGTCTGTTGACGCGGTTGGATGGCGTCTTCGCCGACGAAAAACCCGATGCGGTGCTGGTGCAGGGCGATACCACCACCGTGATGACGGTGGCGATGACCGCCTTCTACCACCGCGTCCCGGTTGGCCATGTCGAGGCCGGGCTACGCACCGGCGACATACTCAATCCGTTCCCGGAGGAGATGAACCGCGTCGTCGCCGGCCGCTTGTCGCACTGGCACTTCGCGCCTACCGAGAGTTCGCGCCAGAACCTGCTGCGCGAGGGCTTCGACGATTCCCACATTCATGTCACCGGCAACACTGTGATCGACGCACTGATGCAAGTCGCAGCGCGTGACCTGCCCGAGCCGGTGGCGATACCCGCGGGCCATCGCATGGTGTTGGTTACCGCCCATCGGCGTGAGAACTTCGGTGAGCCGTTCCGGCAAGTTTGCGACGCGATCCGCGCCCTGGCCGACCGCCACGAGGACATCCATGTGGTCTATCCGGTGCACCCGAACCCCAACGTGTCAGTGCCGGCGCGCGACAAGCTCTCCGGGCATCCGCGCATCACCCTGTGCGAGCCGATGGACTACCTGCCGTTCGTGGCCGCGATGAAACGCGCCGAACTGATCCTCACCGATTCCGGCGGTGTGCAGGAAGAGGCACCCGCACTCGGCAAGCCGGTGCTGGTCATGCGACGCGAGACAGAGCGCCCCGAGGCTGTGGCCGAGGGCGTAGTCAAACTGGTTGGCCCCGATCGCGAAGCGATCGTGCGTGAGGCCGACCGGCTGCTGACCGATCCGGCAGCCTATGCCGCCATGGCCAAAGGCGTATCGCCCTATGGAGACGGCCACGCTGCCGGGCGCATCGCCGCGATACTGCGCAGGGATCTGGGCGGTTGACCGGCCCATGCGCATCCTGCTGATCGCCTACGAATACCCGCCGTCGCCTTCGCCGCAGTCGCTGCGCTGGATGTATCTGACGCGTGAACTTGCCCGGCGTGGCCACCAGGTACATGTGCTGTGTCCCGACTTGCCGGGGAGCGCTCACGCGCCGCGTGTACCGGACGCCGATGGCGTGCATGTCCATCGCACCTTCCCTGGTCCGTGGGTCGGCCTGATGGCGACGTTGTCCCGATGGCGCGCCGCTGGTCGCCGGATCGATGCCGGCGTCCTGCGTCTTGCAGAGGAGCAGTGCGTGGCCGGCCCCGTGACCTTGAACTGGAAGGGGCGACTTCAGACCCGCGTATCCAAGGCGCTCGGCTGGTTTCTGTTTCCCGATGCGCGGGCCGAATGGCTACCGTTCGCTCGTCGCAGACTCGCCCTGTTGCTCGCGGAAACGAGGCCGGATGTCGTGATCACTTCCCATGAGCCGGCCACCAGCCTGACGCTCGGCTTCACGGCACGCCAGCTTGGCTATCCTTGGCTGGCCGACCTCGGGGATCCCGTGCTGGCTGACTACACGCCGATGCGGTGGCGTCGCCGCGCCCATGCGCTCGAGGCCGGTCTTTGTCGTCGAGCCGATGGCCTGAGCGTGACGACTTCGGCTGCCCTGCAGCTGCTGGCGGAGCGTCATGGCATGTTGCCGCGCATCGCGCGGGTGATTACTCAAGGCTACGACAGCTCTGCCCAAGGTGTGGCCGGACAGCGTGATGAAATATTCGACTCTGACTGCCTGGAGCTGCTCTACACCGGCAGTTTCTACGACTTCCGCGCACCCGATGCATTGTTGCAGGCGGTGTCACGCGCGCCCGGCGTGCGGCTGAATGTTGTTTCGCGCGAGGCGCCCGAGGCACTGCTCGCCGCTGCCCGTCAAGCGCCGCACAGATTCCGCCTCCTTGGCCATCTGCCCCATGGCCGCGTGCTTTCATTGCAGCGTGGAGCGGATGTTCTGGTCAGTCTCGGAAACCCCTCGCCGGTTCAGATTCCCGGCAAGGTATTCGAGTACTTGGGGGCCGGTCCGCCGATCCTGCACATCCGTTCATCGCGACTCGCCTTTGCTGAGATCGATCCGGTAACTGGGTTGCTCGAAGAACTTCGAGCGGGGATATCGGCGGACGGGACTGTCGAGAGTATCGTCTCGGCACTACGGAGATTGGTTGATGAGAAGGCATGCGGCTGCCAACCCGAGGGGATGGAAGCCATCATCGAAAAGCGGCGTCGATACTCATGGCAGTGCATCGGCGCAGAACTCGAAGAGCTGTTGTCGGCCGTTACATCCGCTGCAGTCGACTAGACTATGGCAGCCTCGCGACTTTCAGGCGCATGAAGCATGGTCAGTGGGACAGAAATGAACCTGTACGGGCGGCAGCTCACCCGGTCGGAGATCGAAGCCGGTGCCCATCGCGATTTCGTTGGCGGTATGTGGGACGAAATCGGCAGGCTGCAGTTCAATTTTCTGGTCAGTCAGGGTCTGCTGCCGCGACATCGGTTTGTCGACATCGGCTGCGGTGCATTGCGGGGAGGCGTGCATTTCGTGCGTTATCTGGACGAGGGCAACTACCACGGGCTCGACATCACTGCGTCGTTGATCGAGGCCGGCCGCAAGGAGCTGTCCTTGGCCGGCCTCGATCAGCGTGGCGCGCGACTGCTTGTGGATGATGGTTTTCGTCTGGAACGCTTCGGGGAGCGATTCGACTATGCGCTGGCGCTCTCCCTGTTCACCCACCTGCCGATCAACGCCATCGTTCGCTGTCTGTACAATGTAGCCGGCGCTCTTGCGGACGGTGGCGTCTTCTATGCCAGTTTTTTCCGCGCGCCGACGGCAGCCCATCTGGAGTCGATCGTCCATCAGCCGGGCGGCGTGGCTACGTGCTACGACGCCGACCCCTTTCATTACAGCGTGTCCGAGTTCGCCTGGATGGCTGGCGTGGCTGGCCTGCGTGTCGAAGAGATAGGGGACTGGGGGCACCCGCGGGCACAGCGGATGCTGGCCTTCCGCCGCTGAAGCGATAGCATTCCCTCACAGGATCGGGAGCTCCCGGAAACGGGCACGATTGATCGTACGAAACATGGCGCGTGCCAGTCGTGCTGGGGAATGCGATGCGCGCCCACAGGAGCATGAGCACAGGATCCATGGAAAATCCATCCTCCCCTGACGACAAGGCATCGCAAGGTTTTCTGGTGCTGGGCATGCATCGCAGCGGTACGTCGGTGCTGACCCGGCTGTTGCAGGCGGCTGGTGCGGAGCTCGGCAATCGCCTCGTGCCCGGCAGCAAGGGAAACGAGGAGGGGCACTGGGAGGATGCGTTCGCAGTCGAAACCAATGAACGTCTGCTCGCGGCCCTCGGCTACCGTTGGGACGATTTACGCCCGCTGCCAGACGGATGGCTGGATGGAACGGCCGCACGGCAGGCACGCGATGCGATCCGTGGTTACCTGCGATCCACGCTGAATCGCCACAGGGTCTGGGCGCTGAAGGATCCCAGGCTGTGCCTGCTCGCTCCGCTCTGGCTGGCAGCCCTGGCGGATGAGGGCATCCGGCCGGCGGTCGTGCTGCTCGTCAGGCACCCGAGCGAAGTGGCGGACTCCCTCGCCGTTCGCGATGGGATGGCGCGTGCCAAAGGGTTGCTCGTGTGGCTGAGGAACGTGCTGGCTGCGGAGCGGGCCAGCCGCGCGCTTCCTCGCGAGCTGGTGCTCTACCAGGAGCTGGTATCGGACTGGCCGCGGGTACTCGAACGAGTGCGGCAGCTGCCGGGTGGCCAGCACCTGCTATCTGCCGGGCAACTGTTGGCGAGAGGGAGCAAAGTCATACAGCCGGAACGACGGCATCACATCGCCGCGACCGATGACGATCCGAGCATGCCCTCCCCCGTGGCGGAACTGTGGCGATTGCAGCGGCAGGCTGCCGACGCCGAGTTGGATGTGGCTGCGCTCGACCGGCTGTCGACCTCGATAGCCACGGTGGACCGCCTTTTCGTGCCGGTGCTGGAGGAGCTGGCCCGCGAGCAGTCCTTGCTCTGGCAGCGGGCTGCACGCGCCGAGGCGGAGCTGGCCGAGGAGACATCGCGGCTGTTTTGCCTGCCTGGCGAGCTGGCGCAGTTGCGCGATGCGGTCGGGGAACATACGGCACGGTTGACCACGGCGATCTCCGGCGAGATCCGCCGGATGCAGGAAGAGCACGGGCGGATGCTCGCCGAAGTCG
>JBEQAM010000098.1:0-7042 GCA_041640375.1 Rehaibacterium sp.
AGGCCGGGCCGAGGGATTGGCCGGGCAGGCTCAGACGGTAGCGCAGGCCGTGACGCTCGGCCTCGACCACCCAGCGCGCGAGCCGGCGGATGCGCTCCTCGTGGCCGAGCCCGGCCAGCGTATTCCAGTCCAGGTGCACCTCACGGCCGACGCTGCCTTCGTACTCGCGCACCAGCAGGCGATCGGCTCGGGCCGAAGCCTTCCAGGCCACCTGCCGCAGCGGGTCGCCGTTGCGGTAGTCGCGCAGGTGGTGCAGCTCTTCGCCGAGGTCGCGGCGACGGGTCAGGGTGCCATCGCTACCGTCGGCCGGCAGCGGGGGGGCCTGCGGCTCCAAGGCGGGGTAGACCAGCAGTCGCGTGTCCGGCCAGAGCCAGCACCAGGCCACGGCGAAGCCGTGCGGTTGGCGGGTCGACAGGCGGAGGCGGTCCAGCCGTTGCCAGCCGCGGCGCGGCGCGGGCAGCGTCAGTTCGACCTCGGCGCCGTGTTCGTCCGACAGATCGAGCCAGGCGAGGGAGTCGTCCAGCCGCAGGGCCAAGCCGTGCCGGCGCCGCCTCGGTGTCGCCTCGAAGCGCAGGCGCACACGCAGCCGCTCGCCGGCATGCACCGGCTCGGCGCCGAGGGCGGTGAGACGGATGCCGCTCAGGTGCAGGTGCGCACGCACCAGGCTGTTGTGCGCCGCGGCGGCGAGCAGGAAGCCCAGCAGCAGGGCCGGATTGTTGTTGTAGTTCAGCGCGCCCAGCAGCATCGTCGCCAGCAAGCCGGCGACGAACAGGCCGAAGCCGGTCGGCAGCACGTAGATGCGGCGGCGGTCGATGTGGATCGGCAGCGGCTCGGGCGCGCGCGGACGCGCCCACCGGCCGAGCCGGTCGGCGAGGGCGTCACGACGGCTGCGCAGTGCGGCCAGCACGGGCGCTCAGGGCAGCCTCACCGTACGCAGGATGGCGTCGGCCAGCGCCAGCCGGTCGCTGGCATCGGCCTCCGGCACCAGCCGGTGCGCGGCGACCTCGACGAACAGCGCCTGCACGTCCTCCGGCAGGGCGTGGTCGCGTCCGGCCAGCAGCGCGTGCGCGCGGGCGGCGCGCAACAGCGCCAGACCGGCGCGCGGCGACAGGCCCACGCGCACGCCGGGATGGCGGCGACTCTCCGCCATCAGCGCCTGCACGTAGCCGATCAGCGCCTCGCTGGCGTGAATGTTCTCGGCGGCGGCGCGCAGGGCCAGCACGTCCTCGGCGGTGAGCACCGGCAGGGTGTGGGCGATCAGCTCGCGGCGATCCTCGCCGGCCAGCATCTCGCGTTCGGCCTCGGCGTCGGGGTAGCCCAGCCGCAGGCGCAGCAGGAAGCGGTCGAGCTGCGAGTCGGGCAGCGGGAAAGTGCCGGCCAGGTCGACCGGGTTCTGGGTGGCGATCACGAAGAACGGCTGCGGCAGCAGGTGGGTGACGCCGTCGACGCTGACCTGGTGCTCGGCCATCGCCTCCAGCAGCGCGCTCTGGGTGCGCGGCGGCGCGCGGTTGATCTCGTCGGCGAGCAGCAGCTGGGTGAACACCGGCCCGGGATGGAAGCGGAACTCGCGCGCGCTCTGGTCGTACACGCTGACGCCGAGGATGTCCGAAGGCAGCAGGTCGGAGGTGAACTGCATGCGCTGGAAGTCGAGGCCCAGCGTCGCTGCCAGCGCGCGTGCCAGTGTGGTCTTGCCCAGCCCCGGCAGGTCCTCGATCAGCAGATGGCCGCCGGCCAGCAGGCAGGTGAAGGCGACGGCGACCTCGCGCCGTTTGCCCAGCACCAGCCGGTTGACCTGCGCGATCGCCCCGGCCAGCGCCGTGCGCGCGCCGTCGGCTACGATGGGTGGGTTGTGGGTCTGGGCATGCATGTCGTTCTTGGACCGTTCTTTATCTTGTCGACGCGAGCAGGATGCTGGCATGGCGCGGCCTTCAGCCTACGTGAAGTTTGTCACCCTCTGGGCGCTGCTGAGCGCGGCGAAGCTGTGGCTGGCCGCATCCCTGGATCTGTTCGGTGACGAGGCGTTCTACGCCTGGGAGGCCCGGCATCCGGCCTGGGCGTACTCCGACCTGCCGGCCGGCACGGCCTGGCTGGCCTGGCTGGGCATGGCGCTCGGCGGGCAGACACCGCTCGGGCTGCGCTGGCCCTTCCTGCTGATGGGCGCGGCGATGCCGTGGCTGCTGGCACGCATCACGGCGCGCTGGTTCGGTGCCGAGGCCGGCTGGCGCGCCGGCATCCTGTGCCTGCTGATGCCGCTGACCGGCACGCTCGGCGTGCTCGCGTTGCCGGACGTGCCCCTGACCTTCGCCACGCTGCTGTGTCTGGACGCCGTCGCCGCACTGCTGCGCGGCCGCGAGCGCGGTGCGTATGTGTTGCTGGCAGTCGGGCTGGTGCTCGGCGCGCTCAGCCACTACCGCTTCGCGGTGGCGATCGGCGCTGGCCTGGTGGGCCTGCTGCTCGCCGCCGAAGGGCGCGCACTGCTGCGGCGCCCGGCGCTCTGGGGCGTGCTGGCGCTGGGCGCGGCGGCCTGGTTGCCGCTGACGCTGTGGAATGTTGCCCATCGTGGTGTGGGCGTGGGCTTCCAACTGGTCGACCGTCATCCGTGGGCTTTCCATTGGGACGGCGCCTGGTTTCCGCTGGTGCAGGCGGTGGCGATCACGCCAGTGTTGTTCGCACTGCTGCTGTGGGCGCTGGTGCAGGTATGGCGAGCCTGGCGTCGCGGCGAGGCCGGGCCATGGGGCCTGCTGCTCGGCGTGGCGGGCGTGCCGCTGCTCGGATACTTCGCCCTCGGTTTCTTCGCCGATGCCGAGCGCGTCAGCTTCCACTGGCCATTGCCGGCCTGGCTGGCGCTGATGGCGGTGCTGCCGGCACTGTGGCGCGGGGCGGGATCGCGATGGTGGCAGGCCGCGCACGGGTTGGCCGCGGTCGGACTGCTTGCCGCGTTGGCCTGGCTGCTGATCGCGGCCATGCCGACCTGGCGGGCGCAGCTGGCCGACCGGCCGCTCTATCCGGACAACTTCAGCGGCTGGCATGAGCTGGCCGCGGCGGTGGCGCGCGAGCTGGACACGCTGCCGCCCTCGGCGCAGGTGGTGGCGGACAATTTCATGCCGGCGGCGGCGCTCGCCTTTCACCTGCGGCGGCGCGACATCGGCGTGCTCGACCATCCGAAGAACCACAAGCACGGCCGTGCCGCTCAGCTGGCGCTGTGGGGGCGTGTCCGTGACAGCCTGCGCGTGCGCCCGGCGCCGGTCCTGCTGGTGCTGGAGGACGGCGCGGTGCGGCCGCGCGAACTGGTCGACTGGTACCGGCAGGTCTGCACGCTGGCCGGGCCGTTGCCGCCGCCCGTGACCGTGGCGGTGGATGGCGGAGGCAAGCGCTTCCTGCTGTTGCGCTTGCCTGCCGGCACGGTGCCGGCGGATGCGTCCTGCGTCACCCCGGCGCTGGGGGCCATCGACCGTCCCGGTCGCCGTGTCCCACGCGACCAGACGCTCGTGTTCGAGGGCTGGACGATGAAGGATGGCGCCGGCGTGCGACGGGTCGAGCTGCTGCTGAACGGCGAGCCGGTGGTGGAGGCCGCGCTCGGCCTGCCGCGGCCGGATGTGGTGGACTTCTGGCGCGGCTCGACCGACCCGGCGCAGCCCGATCTCGGCTTCCGCGCCGAACTCCCGGCCGGTGCGCTCACGCCTGGCCGGCACCGTCTGGCGTTGCGCGTGCATGGCGGCGACGGCAGCGTCGAGGTCGTCGCCGCGCGCTGGCTGCGGGTGGACTAGGGGCGCGCCGAAATGTCGGCGGCCCGGTCAGGGCAACGCGAATCCCGCCCGCCGCAGCATCCTCGCCAGCGCGATCAGCGGCAGGCCGATCAGCGCGGTCGGATCGCGCGACTCGATCGCTTCGAACAGGGCGATGCCCAGGCCCTCGCATTTGAAGCTGCCGGCGCAGTCGTAGGGTCGCTCGGTGCGCAGGTAGCGCTCGATCTCGTCCGCATCGAGTCGGCGGAAGTGCACGACCGTCAGGTCCAGATGGTGCTGGATGTCGTCATCGGCCTGGCGCAGCAGGCACAGCCCGGTGTGGAAGCGGACCTCACGGCCTGCGGCAGCGCGCAGCTGCGCGACTGCGCGGGCATGGTCACCGGGTTTGCCGAGCGGGCGCTGATCCAGATCGGCGACCTGGTCGGAGCCGATCACCCAGGCATCGGGGTGGCGGGCGGCAACCGCACGGGCCTTGGCCTCGGCCAGGCGGCGGGCGAGGGCGGCAGGTGGCTCGTCCGGCCGTGGGGTTTCCTCGACCTCGGGGCGTGCCGTCTCGAACGGCAGCCCGAGGCGGCCCAGCAGCTCGCGCCGGTAGGGCGAGGTCGAAGCGAGGATCAATTTCGGCATCGGGGCCTCAGCCGCTCCGGCGGCGCAGCTCGGGCGGCTCGCGACGGGCGGCTTCAAGGGCCGCGTCGGTGGCTTCGGTCAGCTCGGCGCCGGCGCGTTCCAGACGGTCGAGCTCGGCGGTGATGCGTTCGCGGGCGCGGTCCAGGGCGGCACAGGCCTCGTCGAGCTCGCGTTGGCTGGCGTGCCCGCCATGACGCTGGATCCACAGCCGGTGCTGCAGCACGTCGCGCAGGGCGTCCTGGATGGGTTGGTCGCTGTCGAGCGAGGCGCGCGCCACCGCGCCGACATCGTCGGGCACACGCTCGACCACGCCGCGCATGGCGTTCATGCGGTCCCGGGTACGGTGCAGCAGGCGCTCCATGGCGTCGGCGCCGTCCAGCAGTCGGCCGAGCGCATTCTGCCGGCGCTGCGCGCGCCGGCGCAGCCACAACGCCGCGGCAGCCGCCAGCGCCAGCAGGACCAGGGCTTGGGAGATGTAGCTCACGCGGTTTTCCACGGGCCGCGACGGAATGCCCCGAGTCTGCCCGAGCCGGCCGGGGGGCGCAAACCCGCGTGGCGAAAGGTCTTTTTCGATTGACAGCAGGTCGGTGACGGCTTTAAAATTTCACTCTTATGTCCGCGACCCTGCCCGAAGTGCTGGATGCTTGGCGCATGGTCGCGGCGCGGCGGTGTTTCGAAGGCCGTCTGCCGCTGTCGACGTTCGCGCGGCTGTGCGGCAGCCTGGAAGTCGTCGAGGGCGACTGCCGGTTCGTGCTGGAGTTCGGACGCGATGCCCTGGGCGTACGCTTCCTGGAGCTGCAGCTCGAAGCCGAGCTGCCCCTCCAGTGCCAGCGCACGCTGGAGTCGTTCCGGCTCCCGGTGCGGGTGACGCAGCGACTGGGCCTGATCACCGACGAATCGCAGGAGGCGGGCCTGCCGCCGGGCTACGAGCCCGTGCTGCTGGACGCCGAAGGCGCGCTCCGGCCTGCCGAGCTGATCGAGGACGAGCTGATCCTCGCGGTTCCGGTGGTGCCGGTGAAGCCGGGCACCGAGGCGGTCGAGCGGGTCTTTCCCGCCGAGTCTGCCGAGGACGAGCCCGTCCCCAACCCGTTCGCCGCGCTGGCCGCGCTGAAAAAACACCAGAGTTAGTTCCGGAGATACGCCATGGCAGTCCAGAAGAGCCGCAAGACCCCGTCCCGTCGCGGCATGCGCCGTTCGCACGACGCCCTCACCGCCAAGCAGCTGGCCACCGACCCGACCACGGGCGAGACCCACCTGCGCCATCACGTCACCAAGGACGGCTACTACCGCGGCCGCAAGGTGATCGATACGGCCGCGCCGGTCGTGGACGAAGAGTAATCGCGCTACAGTCCGGCCACGGCCTCTGGCCGTGCTGCGCGGCGGGCCCGGCCCGCCGCGTCCGTTTTCGGCCCTGTGGGGCCGGCATCCGAGGAGACGGCATGACGGGACAGGTCTACGCCCGCATCGCGGGCACCGGCAGCTACCTGCCGGAGAAGGTGCTGACCAACGACGATCTCGCGCAGTTCGTCGATACCAGCGACGAGTGGATTCGCGAGCGCACCGGCATCCGCCAGCGCCACATCGCGGCCGAGGGGCAGACCACCGGCGACCTCGCCTACGAGGCGGCCGTGCGCGCTTTGGAGGCGGCCGGCGTGCAGGCCGCCGAGCTCGACCTGATCGTGCTCGGCACGACCACGCCCGACATCGTCTTCCCGTCCACTGCCTGCCTGTTGCAACACCGCCTGGGCGCCAACGGCTGCGCGGCCTTCGACGTCAATGCCGCCTGTTCGGGCTTCATCTACGCGCTCGGCGTGGCCGAGAAGTTCATCCGCAGCGGTAGCGTCAAGACGGCGCTGGTGGTGGGGGCCGAGACGCTCTCGCGCATGCTCGACTGGGCCGATCGCGGTACCTGCGTGCTGTTCGGCGACGGCGCCGGCGCGGTCGTGCTCAAGGCCGACAGCGAAACCGGCGTGCTCTCCACCCACCTGCATGCCGACGGTGGCTACAAGCACCTGCTGTACAACCCGGTCGGCGTTTCCGCCGGTTTCAATCCGCAGGAGAAGAACGTCGGCGTGCGCGTGCTGATGACCGGCAACGAGGTGTTCAAGGTCGCGGTCAAGACGCTCGATGCGGTGGTCGAGGAGACGCTCGCCGCCAACAACCTCGACAAGCACGCCATCGACTGGCTGATTCCCCACCAGGCCAACCTGCGCATCATCCAGGCCACCGCCAAGCGGCTGGACATGCCGATGGACCGCGTGGTGGTCACCGTCGACCGTCACGGCAACACCTCGGCCGGCTCGGTGCCGCTGGCGCTGGACGAGGCGGTGCGCTCGGGCCGCGTGCAGCGCGGCCAGTTGCTGCTGCTGGAAGCTTTCGGTGGCGGGTTCACCTGGGGTTCGGCCCTGATCCGTTACTGATCCCGCGGTCGCCACAAGCCGGGAGCTGTCATGGACCAGCCACGCACCGAGCGGATCCGCTTCAAGGGCCGTGTCGCCTGGCGCAAACGCTACGGCGCGCCGGAGCGGCGGGCGCGGATGGCGGCCCTGCGCTGGCTGGCGCGCCGGCTGGGCGCCAGCGCCCTGATCGCGCCGCCGCCGCTGGATCCCGAGCAGGCCTGCCGCACCGAGCGCGAGATGATCGCGCGCCTGGACGGGCTCGGCGTGCGC
>JBEQAM010000099.1:0-4483 GCA_041640375.1 Rehaibacterium sp.
AGCCGCGGCTGGTGTTCACCGTGGTCGACAACTTCTTCGGCGGCGACGGCCGCTACCCGGCCAAGATCGAGGGGCGTGAGTTCACCGCCACCGAGATGCGGGTGATCCACCTGCTGCTGCGTCAGGCTTTCGCGGACATCACCGAAGCCTGGGCGCCGGTGATGCCGATCGAGTTCGAGTACATGAACTCGGAGGTCAACCCGCACTTCGCCAACATCATCACCCCGCGCGAGTACATCGTCGTCTCCAAGTTCCACATCGAGCTCGACGGCGGTGGCGGCGACATGCACGTCGCCTTTCCCTACTCGATGCTCGAACCGATCCGCGACCTGCTCGATGCCGGCATCCAGAGCGACCGTGTCGAGAAGGACGAGAACTGGGTCCAGGCCCTGCGCGCCCAGCTCTACGACGCCGAGCTCGAGCTCAGCAGCACGCTCGCCGAGGCGCGCATGAGCCTGCGCGAGCTGATGCAGCTCAAGGCCGGCGACATCATCCCGATCGACCTGCCCGCGCGCATTCCGCTGCGCGTGCAGGGCGTGCCGCTGTTCCAGGGCGAGTTCGGCGTGTCCAACGGCCAGCGTGCCGTGAAGATCGTCGAGATCACCCCGTTCAGCCCGGCCGCCAACCGCTCCCGCTCCGTCAAGGAAGCCACCACACCATGAGCAACAACATCGACGCCAGCCTGGCCCAGTTCGACGCGCTGCAGGCCGAAGCCAACCGCGCGCCGGCCGATCTCAATCTCGACGTCATCCTCGACGTGCCGGTGACGATCTCGCTGGAGGTCGGACGCGCCCGCATCCCGATCCGCAACCTGCTGCAGCTCAACCAGGGCTCGGTGGTGGAACTGGAGCGCGCCGCCGGCGAGCCGCTCGATCTGTACGTCAACGGCACCCTGATCGCCCACGGCGAGGTCGTGGTGGTCAACGACCGCTTCGGCGTGCGGCTGACCGACGTGATCAGCCCGGCCGAACGCATCAAGCGACTGAAATGAGCGCCGCTGCCGCCAGCGCCGCGCCCGCGGCTGCGCCGTTCTCCACCGCCTCCACCCTGGGCGGCACGGTACTGGCGTTACTGATCGTGGTCGCCGTCATCCTCGCCCTCGGCTGGCTGCTGCGCCGCCTGCCCGGCGCCAGCGTGCGCGGGCACGGGCCGCTGCGCGTGGTCGCCGCCCTGCCGGTCGGGGTCAAGGAGCGTGTGCTGCTGGTCGCCGTCGGCGAGCGGCAACTGCTGATCGGCGTCACCGCCCAGCAGATCACCCTGCTGCAGACGCTGGACACCCCGCTGCCGATCGAGGCCGCGCCGGAGAGCTTCGCCGCCCTGCTCGGCAGGCGTCTTGGCCAAGGGGGCGGACGATGAGTGCCTGGTGCGCCCGTCTGGCGGCCTTGGCCGCCCTGTCGCTGCTGTGCGCGATGCCGGCCGCCGCCGCGCCGGGCGCGGTGGCGCTGCCCGAGCTGACCGTGGCGCGGATCGGCGACCAGCAGGTCAGCCTGCCGTTGCAGGTGCTGTTCGCGATGACCGCGATCACCCTGCTGCCGGCGGCGCTGCTCGCGGTCACCGCCTTCACCCGCATCATCATCGTGCTCGCCCTGCTGCGACAGGCCCTGGGCACCGGCCAGTCGCCATCCAACCAGGTGCTGCTCGGGCTGGCGCTGTTCCTGACCGCGCTGGTGATGATGCCGGTCGGCGAGCGCGCCTGGGCGGAGGGCGTCGCGCCCTACCTCAACGGCGACCTCGACATCGCTGCCGCCTGGCAGGCGGCCTCGGCGCCGTTCCGCGCCTTCATGCTGGCGCAGGTGCGCGAGAACGATCTGATGGTCTTCGCCCAGCTCGCCGGCCACGCCGGCTACGCTACGCCCGACGAGGTGCCGTTCTACGTGCTGGCCGCGTCCTATCTCACCAGCGAGCTGCGCACCGCGTTCGAGATCGGCTTCCTGCTGTTCGTGCCGTTCGTGATCATCGACCTGGTGGTCGCCAGCGTGCTGATGTCGATGGGCATGATGATGCTCTCGCCGATGCTGGTCTCGGCGCCGTTCAAGATCCTGTTGTTCGTGCTCGCCGACGGCTGGGTGCTGGTGGTGGGCTCGCTGGCCGCGAGCTTCCACCTGCCATGAGCCCGGAGCTGGCCCTGACCGAACTGCGGCTGGCGCTGGAGGTGGCGCTGATGGTGGCCGCCCCGCTGCTGCTGACCGTGCTCGCGGTCGGCGTGGTGGTCGGCGTGCTGCAGGCCGCCACCCAGATCAACGAGCCGACCATCGCCTTCGTCGCCAAGGCGATCGCCCTGGCCGCGGCGATGACCATCACCGGCGGTTTCCTGCTCGGTCGGCTGGTGGATTTCACCATCGCCCTGATCCAGCGCATCCCCGCCATCGTCGGTTGAGCGCGCGATGGACCCGGCCACCGCCTTCCTGGTCGATGCCCAGCGCCTGTTCGGCCTGGTCGAGGCGACGCTGTGGACCCTGCTGCGGGTCGGCGCGGTGCTGATGACCGCCCCGCTGGTCGGCACCCGCGCGGTGCCGGTGCGGGTGCGCATGATGCTGGCGATGGCGCTGGCGGCCACGCTCGCGCCGGTGCTGCCGGCGCCGCCGCCGGTGGCCGGTGTCGACGCGCTCACCGTGCTCAACGTGATCCGCGAGATCGCCGTCGGCGTGGCGATGGGTTTCGTGTTGCGACTGGCCTTCGAGGCCGGCGCCTTCGCCGGCGAACTGGTGTCGCAGGGCATGGCGCTGTCCTTCGCCCAGCTGGCCGACCCGCTGCGTGGCGGCGCCAGCTCGGGCGTGGTCGGGCAGTGGTTCTACGTCGCGCTGGCGCTGCTGTTCTTCGCCTTCGACGCGCACCTGGCCCTGGTCGGCCTGATCGCCGACAGCTACCGCCTGCTGCCGGTCGGCACGCCGCTGGCCGACCCGGCGCGGATCGCCGCCGCGGTGCCGGCCTTCCTGCCGACGGTGCTGTATGCGGGCGTGATGATCGCGCTGCCGGTGATGGTGGCGATGCTGGTGGTCAACCTGAGCTTCGGCGTGCTCAGCCGCGCCGCGCCGGCGCTGAATCCGATCCAGATCGGCCTGCCGGCGGCGCTGGTGATCGGCCTGTTCCTGCTCACCATCCTCACCGGCGAGCTGGCCGGGCCGGCGGAGCAGTTGTTCGAGGCGGCGTTCGGGCACGCGGCCGGGATCCTGCGCTGATCCCGCGATTCGGGGTTCGAGAGTTGCAGGCGCGGCGCGCAGCGCCGGCAGGTCGCGAGAAACCCGCCGGCACGCTTGCAAGAAACCCACAAGCCAGAGCAACACCATGCCCCTTGAAGGGCGGGTGTCGAGCGGCCGCGGACTTCGGCTTCCGGCGCCGAGGCCCGGGTCTTGCATCGTCGTCGCCGACTCCGCCGGTGACCGCCCGCCATGGCCCAGGAAAACGAAGACGGCCAGGAAAAAACCGAACAGCCAACCGAGAAAAAGCTCCGCCAGGCGCGCGAGCAGGGCCAGGTCGCACGCTCGCGCGAGCTGGCCACGGCGGCGGTGTTCGGCATGGCCACCCTGGTCCTGATCGGCTCCGGCGGCTGGATGGCGCGGGCGGCGCACGACTGGATGCGCCATGCGCTGAGCATCCCGCCCGGCTTCGCCGAGACCGGGCGCGGGCTGGCTCCCCGGTTCGGCGAGCTGCTGCTCGGGATGCTCGGGGCGGTGTCGCCGCTGATCGGCGTCTGCCTGTTGGCCGGCTTCATCGCGCCGGTGGCGATGGGCGGGATCCGCTTCAGCGCCAAATCGATCACGCCCGACCTCAAGAAGCTCGACCCGCTCAAGGGCCTCAAGCGCATCTACGGCCGCGACGGCCTGGTCGAGCTGGGCAAGTCGATCCTGCGCGTGCTGCTGATCTCCGGCCTGGCGGCGGCGGCGATCGTGGCGATCGCGCCGCGCTTCATCGGCCTGGTCCATCGGCCGCTGGGGCCGGCGGCGGCGGAGGGCTTCTGGCTGGTGCTGATGGTGATGCTGGCGATGGGCGGCGGCCTGCTGCTGCTGGCGGCCATCGACGTGCCCTACCAGCGTTGGAGCCACCGCCGGAAGCTGATGATGACGCGCCAGGAGCTGCGCGACGAGCTCAAGGAGACCGAGGGCCGTCCCGAGGTGAAGGCGAGAATCCGGCGCATCCAGCAGGAGCTGTCGCAGCACCGGATGATGCAGGCGGTACCCACGGCCGACGTGATCCTGGTCAACCCGACCCATTACGCGGTGGCGCTCAAGTACGAGGCCGGGAAGATGCGCGCGCCGCGGGTGGTGGCCAAGGGCGTGGACGAGATCGCCCGGCTGATCCGCGAGTCGGCGGAGCGTCACGCCGTGCCGATCGTGTCGGCGCCGCCGCTGGCACGCGCCTTGTATCGGCAGGTCAGGCTCGGACAGGAGATTCCCGTGACGCTCTACGCCGCCGTCGCCCAGATCCTCGGCTACGTCTACCAGTTGCGCGCCTGGCGCCGTCACGGCGGGCGCATGCCGGAGCT
>JBEQAM010000099.1:4493-7021 GCA_041640375.1 Rehaibacterium sp.
CGGAGTTGCCGGAGGTGCGGCTGCCGGACGACGGGGTGGAGGTCTAAGCGGTGTCGGTGCCGGCGCAACAGGCGCTCGGGGCGGGCCCGCGGCTGGTGGAGATGATCCGTCAGGGCGCCGGCGCGCCGGTGCTGCTGCTGGTCCTGCTCGGCATGATGATCGTGCCGCTGCCCACGCCGCTGCTGGACGCGCTGTTCAGCTTCAACATCGCGATCTCGCTGGTGGTGCTGCTGGCGGTGGTCTACGTCAAGCGCCCGCTGGACTTCAGCATCTTCCCGACCGTGCTGCTGGTGGTCACGCTGCTGCGGCTGGCGCTCAACGTGGCCTCGACCCGCGTGGTGCTGCTCAACGGCCACCAGGGCCCGGGCGCGGCCGGCAAGGTGATCGAGGCCTTCGGCGAGTTCGTCATCGGCGGCAACTACGCCATCGGCCTGGTGGTGTTCGCCATCCTCACCATCATCAACTTCGTGGTGGTGACCAAGGGCGCCGGGCGCATCTCCGAGGTGTCGGCCCGCTTCACCCTGGATGCCATGCCCGGCAAGCAGATGGCGATCGATGCCGATCTCAACGCCGGATTGTTGACGCGCGACGAGGCCATGGCGCGCCGCAACGAGGTCCGCGAGGAGGCCGACTTCTACGGCTCGATGGACGGCGCCAACAAGTTCGTCCGCGGCGACGCCATCGCCGGTCTGCTGATCCTGTTCATCAACATCTTCGGCGGCCTGCTCATCGGCATGATGCAGCACGGCCTCACCCTGGCCGATGCGGCCAGGATCTACGTGCTGCTGACCATCGGCGACGGCCTGGTGGCGCAGATTCCGGCGCTGCTGATCTCGACCGCGGTGGCCATGCTGGTCACCCGCGTCAGCCGCGCCCAGGACATGGGGCGGGCGATGGTCGGGCAGGTGTTCGGCCAGCACAAGGCGCTGGCCGTGGCAGCTGCCGTGCTGATCCTGATGGGCCTGGTGCCGGGCATGCCCAACTTGGCCTTCCTGAGCTTCGGCGGCCTGCTGGCCTTCGCCGCCTGGCGCATGCATCGGCGCGAGCAGGCGCAGGCGCAGCGCCAGGCGCAGGCGACGCCCACCGAGGCCGCCGCCGCCCCGGCCGAACTGAGCTGGGACGATCTGGCCCCGGTCGACCCGCTCGGGCTGGAGGTCGGCTACCGGCTGGTGCCGCTGGTCGACCGCAACAGCGGCGGCGAACTGCTGGCGCGGATCAAGGGTGTGCGCAAGAAGCTGACCCAGGAGATCGGCTTTCTGGTGCCGCCGGTGCACATCCGCGACAACCTGGAGCTGGCGCCCTCCTCCTACCGGGTGCTGATCCACGGCGTGCCGGTGGCGACCGGCGAGGTCTACCCCGACCGCGAGCTGGCGCTGAACCCGGGCAAGGTGTTCGGCAACCTCGAGGGCATTCCGGCCAAGGACCCGGCATTCGGCCTGGACGCGCTGGGGAACCCGCGGGGCCCGCGCGGCCAGGCCGAATCCCTGGGCTTCACCGTGGTCGACCCGGCCACGGTGATCGCCACCCACGTCTCGCACGTGGTGCGCGAGCACGCCTGCGAGCTGCTCGGCCACGAGGAGACCCAGCAGCTGCTGGCCACGCTGGCGCGCAGCGCGCCCAAGCTGGCCGAGGACCTGACCCCGAAGAGCCTGCCGCTGGCGGTGGTGGTGCGGGTACTGCAGAACCTGCTGCAGGAGCGGGTGCCGATCCGCCACTTCAAGCGCATCGCCGAGGCCCTGGTCGAGCATGCGACCCAGAGCCAGGATCCCGTCGCCCTGACCGCCGCCGCCCGCACCGCGCTCGGCCGTTTCATCGTCCAGGAAATCAACGGGATGGCGCCGGAGCTGCCGGTGTTCACCCTCGCCCCCGGTCTGGAACGGGTATTGCAAGACTCCGTCAGCGGCGGCGGGGCGCTCGAACCGGGGCTCGCCGAGCGGCTCCACCAGGGGCTTGCCGACTGCGTGCAGCGCCAGGAGGCGCTGGGCGAGCCGGCGGTGCTGCTGGTCCCGGGTGCGGTGCGCGCGCTGATCGCCAAACTGGTCCGGCACAGCGTCCCGCAACTGGTCGTGCTGGCCTACCACGAGGTACCGGAGGACAAGCGGCTGAAGCTGATCGGCAACGTGGGTTGAGGCCGATGAGGGAAGAGCGATGAATCGGATGAACTTGAAGCGGAACGGAAACGGGGCGGTCGGGAATGCGGGCGCACGGGCCGGAGCGGCCGTTGCGATTGCCGATTGCCGGTTGCCGGTTCCCGCGCGGAGCGCCCCATGAGAATCAAACGCTTCCAGGCCCCCGACATGCGCACCGCGCTCAGACTGGTGCGCGACGAGCAGGGCCCGCACGCGGTGATCCTGTCCAGCAGCCATGTCGAGGGCGGGGTCGAGGTGGTCGCCGCCACCGATTACGACGAGGCGCTGATGCGCCAGGCCATGCGGCCGGCGCTGGAGCTTGCCCGGGCCAGGCCCGAGGCGTCGGCCGCTGAGCGGCCGGCCGGCGACCAGCCGCTGCCCGAAGTGCATTGCCGCGCC
>JBEQAM010000100.1:0-7017 GCA_041640375.1 Rehaibacterium sp.
GAATACGCTCCGCATCCCGGGCGCTGAATACTCCACCTGGCCTACTCCGAATGGAGCACGGGCGCCGAAAGCGTGTCCGCTCCCCTCCGGCGCTGCCGTTGCCTCTTCCATCAGTCGGTACGGTGGGCGCAGGGGGTCACTGCCGGCACGGGCGGGTGGTCGCGGCAAGGGCGCGCCCACCTGGAGCGGGTGAACGCGATGGACATCGTGACGGTTCTGCTGGCCAGCCCGGACCGGGCGTTCCGCCTGGGTCTGCGCGACGGACTGACCGGCATGCGGCGCTTCGAGGTCATCAGCCAGACCGGCACGCTGCGCCAGGTGCAGGTGCTGGCGGCCGGCTGGAATCCGGCGCTGATCGTGCTCGATGCGGCCTGGTTGCAGGCCGCGCCCGACCTGCTTTCGCGCCTGTCGACGCTGCGCCAGGACAGCCGGGTGATGCTGTGCGCCGACACCCTGAGCGCGCCGGAGGTACTGGCGGCGGTGGAACAGGGCGTGCGCGGCTGCATCATCAAGGCGGCCTCGGCCGGGACCTGGCGGCGGGCGCTGCAGGCGGTGCACGAGGGCGAAGTGTGGATCCCGCGCTGGCTGCTGGCCGAGGCGCTGTCGGACCTGCTGCAGCTGATGCCCAGCGGCTGGCTGCCGACTGCCGCCCAGCTGGAGCGGCTGACCGAACGCCAGCGCGAGATCGTGCGCTGGGTCGCACAGGGCCTGAGCAACAAGGAGATCGGCCGCCGTCTCGGGATCAGCCCGACCACGGTCAAGACCCACCTGCACAACATCTTCGAGCGGGTCGGCGTGAGCGGTCGCCAGCGTCTGCTGGCGCAGACCGGGCAGCAGCAATCGGTGGCTTGACGGCTGGGAATGGGGAATCGGAAATCGGGGGAGCGGGCGGCGGCGCCGACCGGGATGTGATCACCGACCCGGATCGAGCGATCGCGGTACGAAAAACCCTCCGCGAGGAGGGTTTATTCGTGTCCGGCCACGACGGGAAAGCCGTCACGCCCGCGAAGGCGGGCATCCAGCGACTCGCCAGGCGTCGAAATCGAAAGCCGCTGGATCCCCGCTTTCGCGGGGATGACGATCAAGCACGGCCCCACGCCGACCAGCAGCCCGGGGCGGCGGATCGCCGGTCAGCCGACGCAACCGATTCCCGGCGCCCGATCAATGCACATGCACCGTGCCCGACTTCGGGCAATGACAGGGCGCGGTGGGGCCGTACTGGATGCCGTAGCTGCGGCCGTCGCGGTGGCGCTGCCAGTAGAACTCGGGCGCCGGACGCTGCCGGCCGCCAACCTCGGCCATGTCGGCATTCACGTCGAACAGGCGGCCGTTGACCATCACCAGCGCCGTCTTCGCGGTAGCGCGGATGTCCTCCAGCGGGTTGCCGTCGAGCACCACCAGGTCGGCCCGCTTGCCCGGCTCCAGCGAACCGAGCTGGCGGCCGAAGCCGATGTAGTCGGCGCCGTCGATGGTCGCCGCGCGCAGGGCCTCGAAGTGGCTGAAACCGCCCTGGGTCAGCATCCAGATCTCCCAGTGCGGGGCTAGGCCCTGCATCTGGCCGTGGCCGCCGACCTGCACGCGCACGCCGGCGTCGCGCAAGGTCTTCTTGGCGCGGGCGACCTCGATGTGCCAGTAGTCCCAGTCCGGGCCGATCTCGCGGCGGATGGCGCGGGCATCGAGCGTCTCGCGCGGGAAGAAGCGGTTCAGCCGCGGCTCCTCCCAGACGTTGTCGCGGGCATACCACCAGTACTCGCCGGACAGGCCGCCGAAGCTGACCACCAGGGTCGGGGTGATGCGCACGTCGGTCTGCGACCACAGCTGCACCACGTCGCGGTACAGCGGGGCGACCGGAATGTTGTGCTCGATGCCGGTGACCCCGTCCAGGATCATGGTCAGGTTGTGGAAGAAGGTCGATCCGCCCTCCTCCACCACCAGCATTCCCAGCTCGCGGGCGGCGCGGTTGATCTGCTGACGCTGGTCGCGGCGTGGCTGGTTGTAGCTCTTCACCGAGAAGGCGCCGTGGCTCTTCATACGGCGCAGGTGGGCGCGGGCGTCGTCGAGCGAATTGATGGTGGCCTTGAAGTCGCCGTCGGCGCCGTACAGGATGGTGCCGGTGGAATACACACGCGGGCCGACCATCGCGCCGGCCTTGACCAGCTCGGCCTGCGAGAACACGAACTCGCTGGTGGCCGAGGGGTCGTGCATGGTGGTGATGCCGTAGGCGAGGTTGGCGTAATAGGCCCAGTTCTGCTGGGGCACCACGCCCTGGCCGAAATGCGCGGCGTGGGCGTGGGCATCGACGATGCCGGGGATGATGGTCTTGCCGGCCGTGTCGATGACGCGCGCGCCGGCCGGGATCTCGACCTCGCCGCGCCGGCCGACCGCGGCAATGCTGTGGCCGCGCACCACCAGCACGCCGTCCTCGATCACTTCCTGGGTGCGCTCGGCGTCGCGCATGGTGACGATGCGCGCGCCGGTGAAGGCGAACACCTCGGTCGGGCGGTCGCTGGGCACGCTCAGGCCGACATCGATGCCCTCCAGGCGCTCGGCCCCGGGCAACGTCGCCGGCGCACCAGGCACGAAGGCGAAGGCGTCCTTGAGTTCACGGGTGAAGTATTCGCGGCCGACCATCCAGTGCAGGCGCTGGGAGTCGGCCGACCAGTGCAGGTAGGAGCCGGTGTCGGCGCTGATGCGGGTGACCGGGATCGCCTTGCTGTCCTTGCTCAGCTCGATGACGCCGCCGGTCGCCGGCATCGGCGCGACGTAGGCGTTGAACAGCTCGGTGAAGGCCACCCACTGCCCGTCCGGACTGAGCGCGATGTCGGTGACGTACTTGAGGTTGAACACCTCGCGCGGCTCCTCGCCGTGCAGGCCGACACTCATCAGTTTCTTCGAGAGGCCGCCGCCGGTCAGATAGAAAACGCGGCTGCCGTCGGCCGAGAACTGCGGTGCGCGGCCGTTGCGGCTGATCCGGCGCGGCTCGCCGCCGGCCGCCGGCAGCACGAACACGCCGGTCTCGCGCGACCACAGGCTACCGGTGAGCCCACCCCCACCCTGCCGCGACCAGACGATCATGCGGCCGTCGCGCGAATACTGCGGCCCGTAGTAGAAGCCTTTCTCCGCGGTCAGCGTGCGGCGCTGACCACTGGCGAGGTCGATCTCGTGCACCGCACCCATGTCGGCATCCGACCAGCTGGTATAGAGCAGCCGGCGACCGTCCGGGCTGAAGCTCGGCTGGTACTCGAAGTGCGTCTCGTCACCGGTCAGCCGCTCGGGACGGCCGTCTGGCAAGGTCTTCTTCCACAGTTTGCCGACCGCGTGGAAGACCAGGGTGCGGCCGTCCGGACTGGTGGCGACGTCGCGGATCATGCGCGGCTGGAAGCTGTCGCCCTCGAGCTGCTGCTCGAAGCGTAGCGGCTGCGCCACGGCCTGCTCGACCTGCGCGCTGAAGGGGATGTTGCTCGCCTCGCCGCTGGCCATGTCCACGCGCCAGAGCCTGCCCTGGGCCCACACCACCACGGACTTGGCATCCGGCGTCCAGGCGAAGTTGGCGTAGGGACCGAAGATCGCCCAGCCCTCCTGCTGGTCGCGCGAGAGGCCGTCCCAGACCGGCCGCACCACACCCGAGTCCAGATCCATCACGTGCAGCACCGACTTGTCGCGCACGCGCTTGACGAAGGCCAGCGACTTGCCGTCCGGCGAGGGCTGCGGACGCACCGCGCCGCCCGGGGTCTGCACCAGGGTCTGAATCTCGCCGGTTTCGCGATCCAGCCGCTTGATCGCGTAGATCAGGCCGTGCGGGTTCTTGTTGTACTGGAAGGTCGGGCCGGGGCTGACGTCCTCGGAGAAGTACACCCAACGCCCGTCGGGTGAGACGGCCGGCTCGCCCAGGTCCTGCTGGTCGTTCTTCTGCCGGGTCAGCTGCAGGCCGGCGCCGCCGCTGCGGTGGTACAGCCACAGCTCGCCCGCGCCCAGCGAGCGTTGGCCGGTGAAGTGCTTGCGGCCGATCAGGTACTGGCCGTCGGGTGTCCAGGCCGGGTTGTTGAGCAGGCGAAAGTCCTCCTTCGTGACCTGCTGCAGGCCGCGGCCGTCGACGCCGATGCGCCAGAGGTTGTTGCCGCCGCCGCGGTCGGAGGTGAAGGCGATCTCCCGGCCGTCCGGCGAAAAGCGCGGCTGCACGTCGAAGGCGCGGCCGGAAGTCAGGCGCTTGGCGCTGCCGCCCTCGATCGGCAGCAGGTAGAGGTCGCCGAGCAGGTCGAACACGATCGTGCGGCCGTCCGGCGACACGTCCAGGTTCATCCAGGTGCCCTCGTCGGTGACGAAGCGGACGGTCTTGGCCGCCGGCAGGCTGGTTTCGACATCCCACTTGGACGCCTCGCCCGGCTTGTTCTGGCTCAGGGCGGGCCCGCTCAGGGCGAGGCTGACGGCGAGGACGAGGGTGCGGCGAAGCATCGGGCGGCCTCCGAAGGCACGGGGGAACCCATGAGGCTAGCCGATTCCGGCCGCTGCGGCCTGGGACGGAAGTCCCGCCCGCGACCGCCCGCAGCCCAGCCGGGCTGACGCGCTACGTCAGGCGAAGGACGCGATGCGTCACAGATTCGCCAAAAAACCGGCGGACACGCGCGGATGCGCGCACCCAGTCACAAAACCCGCCGCCGGTTTTCCGGACCCTGCGCACCTGCCGCCGCCCCCCAGTGAGGACGGCCCGGCCGATACCGAAGCAGGGAAGCTCGCGCGCCTGCAGCGCATCCATGGTTCCGCCAGGGGCAGGAGCCGTCCGCGGCGGGTCTCCGGACCCGCCTTGTACTTCCCAACGCACGGTCCGACATCCGAATGAACTCCACCCTACGCACGTCTGCGCCAAGCTCGACTGCACTCACCGGCGCCGTCCTCTCGCTCGCTCTCGGCCTCGCCTTCGCCACCGCGCCGCCACGCGCGCAGGCGCACGGCAGCCCCGACCTGCCGCCGCAGGCCTCCGAGCGCGTCCGGCCCGACGCCTCGGCGATCCGGATCGAAGGCGAGCTCGAGGTGCTGGTCGAGGATTACGCCGAGCATGCGCAAACCCGCTATTTCCTGCGTACCGACGGCCGCGCGGTCGAACTGCACTTCCGCGGTCGCCCGCCGCAGCTGCTGACCGGCGCCCGCGCCGAGGTCCGCGGCCGCCCCTACAGCGCCGACCTGGAAGCGCTCTACGTCGAGGACGGCGACAGCCTCAGCATCCAGAGCACCGTCACCAGCAGCAGCACCCTGCCAAACACCCTCGGCGAGCAGCGCACGCTGGTGATGCTGGTCAACTTCCAGGACGACACCAGCCAGCCGATGAGCCGCGCCAGCGCGCACAGCCTGGTGTTCGGCAGCGTCGGCGACTACTTCCGCGAGAATTCCGCCGGGCAGACCTGGCTCGCCGGCGACACCGTCGGCTGGTACACCCTCCCGATCAGCTCGACCTCCTGCAACAGCGGGCAGATCGCCAGCGAGGCCGAGAAGCGCGCCGCCCAGGCCGGCGTCAACGTGAGCGACTACCACCGTCGCGTCTACATGTTCCCGAAGAACGCCTGCGGCTGGGCCGGCCTGGCCACGGTCGGCGGCCATCCCTCGCAGGCCTGGATCAACGGCGTGTTCACCGTGCAGAACATCAGCCACGAGATCGGCCACAACTTCGGCCTGCGCCACGCCAAGGCGCTGAGCTGCGACGACAGCACCAGCCTGAACTGCGTGGTGCTGACCTACGGCGACCCCGCCGACAGCATGGGCAACCGCCGTGCCGCCCACTTCGGCGCCTTCAACAAGATGCTGCTGGGCTGGCTGGGCACCGACCATTCGCCGCAAGTGCTCGCGGCCACCCGCAGCGAGCGCTACTACATCGACGCCTACTCGGTCGGCGGCAACGCCCCCAAGGCGCTGCGCGTGCCGGCCGGTAAGGATGCCAGCGGCCGCCAGCAGTACTACTTCGTCGAGTACCGCCGCCCGGCCGGCTTCGACGGCAGCCTGGGCAACGTCGGCAACCTCACCTCGGGCGTGATCCTGCGTCGCGCCACCGAAGGTGACAGCGACAGCAGCTTCTTCCTCGACATGACCCCCAAGAGCAGCTCCATGCGCACCTGGGACATGGAGGACGGCGCCCTGGTGCCCGGCGCGACCTTCGTCGACGCCGCCAACGACCTGAGCCTGACCCTGGCCTGGGCCGACGGCACCACCGCCGCGGTCGACGTCGCCTTCGGTGGCAGCAGCGGCAGTAGCGAACCGACCCCGACCTGTTCGGCCGCCACGCCCACGCTCAGCCTGAGCGGTGGCGCTGCCGAAGTCCCGGCCGGCCAGGGCACCAGCTACACCGTCAGCCTGAAGAACAACGACAGCTCGGCCTGCGCCAGCGCGACCTTCGACCTCGGCCACGCCCTGCCCGGCGGCTGGAGTGGCAGCTTCGCCGCCAGCAAGCTCTCGGTGAGCCCGGGCGCCACCGCCAGCACCACCCTGTCGGTGACCACCACCGAGAACACCGCCAGCGGCACCTACACGGTCTCGGCCAGCGCCACCCGCAGCAGTGGCGGCAACGCCTCGGCCTCGACCAGCCTGAAGGTCAGCGCTCCGCTCAGCGACACCGTGGCCAAGGTCGGTGCGATCACGCTGAGCAGCACCAGCCGCGGCAAGAACGTCAGCACCACCGCCATCGCCGGCATCGTCGACCAGAACGGCAGGCCGCTCACCGGCGCCAGCGTCACCGGCTGCTTCTCCGGTGCCACCAGCGGCTGCTCGACCGGCACCACCGACGGCGTCGGCCAGGTCAGCTTCAACAGCGGCAACTACCGCGGCGGCAGCATCACCTTCTGCGTGACTGCGGTCAGCGGCAGCCACGTCGGCAGCTTCGACGCGACCAACAGCTGCCGAAGCAACTGACCCGCTTGCCCTGGCGAGCTTGCCAACACGCCCCGGCTCGCCGGGGCGTTCTTTTGCCTGCCCCGACCGGCAGCGGACGGCACCGGCGGCCACAGGCCGGTCTTCGGCGCAGCGTGCGGCCCC
>JBEQAM010000101.1:0-6989 GCA_041640375.1 Rehaibacterium sp.
CGAGGACATGATGTACCTCAAGTCGGTGGCCGGTTCCGACGGTGTGCTGCAGATGACCGTCACCTTCCGTCCCGGCACCGATGCCGACGATGCCGCGGTGCGCGTGCAGAACCGCGTCAGCCAGGCGCTGGCGCGGCTGCCCGAGGACGTGCGCCGGCAGGGCGTGACCACCCAGAAGCAGTCGCCGACCTTCCTGATGGTGGTGCACCTGACCTCGCCGGACGGCCGCTACGACACCCTGTACCTGCGCAACTTCGCGCGCCTGCACGTGCGCGATGCGTTGGCGCGGATCCCGGGCGTGGGCGAGGCGGCGATCTTCGGCGGCGGCGACTACGCCATGCGCGCCTGGCTGGACCCGAACGCGATCGCCGCGCGCGGGCTGACCGCCGGCGACGTGGTGCGCGCCATGCGCGAGCAGAACGTGCAGGTCTCGGCCGGCCAGCTCGGCGCCGAGCCGATGCCCAGCAGCGACTTCCTCACCCTGATCAACGCCCAGGGCCGGCTGCGCAGCGAGGAGGAGTTCGGCGACATCGTGCTCAAGGTCGGTACGGGTGGCGAGATCGTGCGCCTGGCCGACGTCGCCCGGCTGGAGCTGGGCGCCGGCGACTACACCCTGCGCTCGAAGCTGGACGGCATGAATGCGGTCGCCATCGGCATCTTCCAGGCGCCGGGTGCGAACGCGCTGCAGATCCGCGACTCGGTGATCGCCGCCATGGACGAGATCGCCGGCCGCTTCCCGCCCGGCGTGCAGTACGAGGCGGTGTACGACACCACCATCTTCGTGCGCGACTCGATCCGCTCGGTGATCAAGACCCTGCTGGAGGCGGTGGTGCTGGTCGTGCTGGTGGTGATCCTGTTCCTGCAGACCTGGCGTGCCTCGATCATTCCGCTGCTGGCGGTGCCGGTGTCGGTGGTCGGCACCTTCGCGGTGCTCTACCTGCTGGGCTACTCGATCAACAGCCTGACCCTGTTCGGTCTGGTGCTCGCCATCGGCATCGTGGTGGACGACGCGATCGTGGTGGTGGAGAACGTCGAGCGCAACATCGAGGAAGGCCTGGCGCCGCTGGCCGCCGCCCACCAGGCCATGAAGGAAGTCTCCGGCCCGATCGTCGCCATCGGCCTGGTGCTGTGCGCGGTGTTCGTGCCGATGGCCTTCCTCGACGGCGTGACCGGCCAGTTCTACCGCCAGTTCGCGGTGACCATCGCGATCTCCACGGTGATCTCCACCATCAATTCGCTGACCCTGTCGCCGGCGCTGGCCGCGCGCCTGCTCAAGCCGCATGCGGCCCCCAAGGACGCGCTCGAGCGGCTCATCGAGCGCGCCTTCGGCTGGCTGTTCCGTCCGTTCAACCGCTTCTTCGCGCGCAGCTCGCGGGCCTACCAGGACGGCGTGGCGCGTTCGCTGGGCCGGCGCGGTGCGGTGTTCGCGATCTACGCCGGGCTGCTGCTGGCGACCGGGCTGATGTTCCGGGTGGTGCCGCCGGGCTTCATCCCGGTGCAGGACAAGCTGTACCTGATCGCCGGCGTGATCCTGCCCGAGGGCGCCTCGCTGTCGCGTACCGACGCGATGCTGTCGAAGGTGGCCGACATCGCCCTGCAGACCGAGGGTGTGTCGCACGCGGTCGCCTTCCCCGGCCTCAACGCGCTGCAGTTCACCAACACCCCCAACACCGGCGTGGTGTTCTTCCCGCTCAAGCCGTTCGAGGAGCGCCGCGGCCGCAGCGCCGAGCAGATCAATGCCGAGATCAACCGGAAAATCGCCGGCCTGCAGGAGGGCTTCGCGTTCTCGTTCATGCCGCCGCCGATCCTCGGCCTCGGCAACGGCTCCGGCTACCAGCTGTTCATCCAGGACCGCGCCGGCCTGGGTTACGGCGCGCTGCAGGACGCGGTCAAGGCCTTCCAGGGCGCAGTCGCGCAGACGCCGGGCATGGGCTTCCCGATCAGCAGCTACCAGGCCAACGTGCCCCAGCTCAACGCCGAGGTGGACCGGGTCAAGGCCAAGGCCCAGGGCGTGGCGCTGACCGACCTGTTCGAAACCCTGCAGATCTACCTGGGCTCGGCCTACGTCAACGACTTCAACCAGTTCGGCCGCACCTGGCAGGTGATCGCGCAGGCCGATGCCGCCTTCCGCGGCCGCGTCGAGGACATCGCCAACCTGCGCACCCGCAACGCGCGCGGCGAGATGGTGCCGATCGGCAGCATGGTGACGATCTCCGAGACCTACGGCCCCGACCCGGTGCTGCGCTACAACGGCTACCCGGCCGCCGACATCGCCGGCGAGTCCGACCCGCGGATTCTGTCCTCGGCGCAGGCGATGGGCGTGCTCAACGCGGTCGCCGCGCAGGTGCTGCCCAATGGCATGGCCATCGAATGGACCGACCTGAGC
Source organism: Rehaibacterium sp. (assembly GCA_041640375.1). Lineage (GTDB taxonomy): Bacteria > Pseudomonadota > Gammaproteobacteria > Xanthomonadales > Xanthomonadaceae > Rehaibacterium. The sequence continues at coordinate 2,387 of JBEQAM010000101.1, forward strand.
TACCAGCAGGCCAACCAGGGCAATGCCGCGCTGTGGGTGTTCCCGCTGGCGGTGCTGCTGGTGTTCCTGGTGCTGGCTGCGCTGTACGAGAGCTGGACCCTGCCGCTGGCGGTGATCCTGATCGTGCCGATGTGCATGCTCGCCGCGCTGCTCGGCGTGTGGGCCTTCGACGGCGACAACAACATCTTCGTGCAGGTCGGCCTGGTGGTGCTGATCGGCCTGGCCTGCAAGAACGCGATCCTGATCGTCGAGTTCGCCCGCGAGCTGGAACTGCAGGGCAAGGGCATCGTCGAGGCCGCGCTGGAGGCCTGCCGGCTGCGCCTGCGCCCGATCTCATGACCTCGATCACCTTCACCGCCGCCGTCGTCCCGCTGGTGCTGGCGACCGGCGCCGGCGCCGAGGTGCGCCAGGCGCTGGGCACCGCGGTGTTCTGGGGCATGATCGGCGTGACCTTGTTCGGCCTGTTCCTGACGCCGGTGTTCTACGTCGCCCTGCGCAAGCTGGCCGCGCGTGGCCGCGCGGCGCCGGTGTCGCTGCCGGAGGGCGGCCGGGCCTGATCGGGACATGCGGCGGCCGTTGCTGCCGCCGGCTTAAGCCCGCGCCCCGCATCGTGAGATGCGGGGCGCGGTGGTTTTCGGCTTATGCCGCCGCGCGTTCGGCGGCCGGATGGCGCCACTTCGCCAGCAGTTCGTTTTGCCGCGCCAGCGCCCGCGCCAGGTGCGCTTGCTTGACGTGGCCGTAGCCGCGGATGTGCTCGGGGATCGAGGCGATCTCGACGGCCAGGGCGAGGTTGCCGGCGTCGAGCCCGGCGATCAGCTCGTCGACGGTGCGGGCATAGTCGGCGATGAGCTGGCGCTCCATGCGGCGCTCGGCGGTGTAGCCGAACACGTCCAGCGCGGTGCCGCGCAGGAAGCGCAGCTTGGCGAGCAGGCCGAACGCCTTCTGCACCCACGGGCCGTACTCGCGCTTGATCAGGTGGCCGTCGGCGTCGCGCTTGCTGAACAGCGGCGGGGCGAGGTTGAAGTGCAGCGTGTAGTCGCCCTCGAACTGCGCCGCGAGGCGGCGGCGGAACGCGTCCGAGGCGTGCAGGCGGGCGACTTCGTACTCGTCCTTGTAGGCCATCAGCTTGAAGGCGTAGCGGGCGACCGCCTCGGTCAGTTTGGTCGAACCCGGCGCCTTGGCGTTCTCGGCCGCGCGCGCCTTCGCGACCAGTGCGCGGTAGCGCTCGGCGTAGGCGGCGTTCTGGTAGTCGGTGAGGAAGGCGACGCGGCGGGCGATGGCCTCGTCGAGGTCCTTCGACAGCGCCTCGTCGTCCAGCGGCGGGGCGAACAGCTCGGTCGACGCGGCCGGCGCGAGGCCGGCGGCCTCGCGCACGGCGTCGATGTCGACCGCCGCGAGGCGGCCCCAGGCGAAGGCTTGTCTGTTCATCTCCACCGCGGCGCCGTTGAGCTCGACGGCGCGCAGGATCGCGTCCAGGCTCAGCGGCACCAGCCCCTGCTGCCAGGCGTAGCCGAGCATGAACAGGTTGGTGGCGATGGCGTCGCCCAGCAGCGCGGTGGCGAGCGTGGTGGCGTCGACCAGCAGCGGGTCCCTGCCGGCCAGCGCGAGCTTGACCGCGTTGACGATCTCGTCCTTCGGGAACTGCAGGTCCGGCTGCATGGTGAAGCTGCCGGGCATGGCCTGGTAGGTGTTGAGCACGACCTGGCTGCGCTCGGCGCGGATCTTCGACAGCGCCCAGTAGTCGTTGACCACGACCATGTCGCAGCCGAGCACCAGATCCGCTTCGCCGGCGGCGATGCGCACGGCGTGGATGTCGGCGGGGTGCCGGGCGAGCCGGACATGGGTGGTGACCGCGCCGCCCTTCTGCGCCAGGCCGGTCTGGTCGAGCACGGTGGCGCCCTTGCCCTCCAGGTGGCCGGCCATGCCGAGCAGGGCGCCGATGGTGACCACGCCGGTGCCGCCGACGCCGGTGATCAGGATGTTCCAGGGCTGCGACAGATCGCTGCGGAAGGTCGGCATCGGCAGGTCTTGGAGCCGGTCCTCGGCGCTGACGCCCTTGCGCCTGCGCAGCTTGCCGCCCTTGACGGTAACGAAGCTCGGGCAGAAGCCCTTCACGCAGGAGAAGTCCTTGTTGCAGTTGGACTGGTCGATCTCGCGCTTGCGCCCGTACTCGGTCTGTTTCGGCAGCACCGACACGCAGAAGCTCTGCACGCCGCAGTCGCCGCAGCCCTCGCAGACCAGCGAGTTGATGACCACGCGCCGGTCGGGATCTTCCATCTTGCCGCGCTTGCGGCGGCGGCGCTTTTCGGTGGCGCAGGTCTGGTCGTAGATCAGCACGCTCACGCCCGGCACCTCGCGCAGGCGCTTCTGCACGGCGTCGAGCTCGTCGCGATGCACGAACTCCACGCCGGACGGGAAGATCTCGGGCCTGGACCACTTGCCGATGTCGTCGCTCATCACCACGATGGTGCGCACGCCTTCGCTGCGCACCTGGTGGGCGATGTCGGGCACGCTGAGCGTGCCGTCCACCGGCTGGCCGCCGGTCATCGCCACCGCGTCGTTGTAGAGAATCTTGTAGGTGATGTTGACGCCGGCGGCGATCGCCTGGCGGATCGCCAGCGAGCCGGAGTGGAAATAAGTGCCGTCGCCGAGGTTCTGGAAGACGTGCTTTTCCTCGGTGAACGGCGCCTGCCCGCACCAGGTCACGCCTTCGCCGCCCATCTGGGTGAAGGTGTCGGTGCGGCGGTCCATCCAGGTGACCATGTAGTGGCAGCCGATGCCGCCGAGCGCGCGGCTGCCCTCGGGCACCCTGGTCGAGGTGTTGTGCGGGCAGCCCGAGCAGTAGTGCGGCACGCGCGGGAAGTTGGCGCGCGGCAGCGCCAGCTCCTGCTCCTTGGCCTTGAGGAAGTCGAGCTGCGAGGCGATCCGTTCGGAGGTGTGGAAGCGCGCCAGCCGCCGGGCGATCACGCGGGCGATGCGCGCCGGGGTCAGTTCACTGGTCGAGGGCAGGATCCACTCGCCGGCCTCGTCGTACTTGCCGACCACGCTGGGGCGGTGCTCCCAGTTGAACATGTACTCCTTGATCTGGCTCTCGATGAAGGCGCGCTTCTCCTCCACCACCAGGATGTCCTCCAGCCCACGCGCGAACGCACGGATGCCGACCGGCTCCAGCGGCCAGGTCATGCCGACCTTGTAGACGCGGATGCCGATGTCCTCGCAGGCGCGGCGGTCGAGGCCCAGGTACTCCAGCGCCTGCAGCACGTCGAGGTAGCTCTTGCCGGTGGTGACGATGCCCAGCCGCGCCTTCGGCGAGTCGATCACGATCTTGTCGATGTGGTTGGCGCGGGCGAAGGCCTGCGCCGCCTGCATCGCGTACCGGTGCAGGCGCAGCTCCTGGTCGAGCGGCGGGTCCGGCCAGCGGATGTTGAGGCCGCCCGGCGGCAGTTCGAAGTCGTCCGGCAGGACGATGTCGAGCTGGTGCGGGTTGACGTTGACCGAGGCCGAGGACTCCACCGTCTCGGCGATGGTCTTGAAGCCGACCCAGCGGCCGGTGTAGCGGCTCATCGCCCAGCCGAGCAGGCCCATGTCGAGGATGTCCTGCACGCCGGCCGGGTTGAGCACCGGCATCAGCGCCGAGACGAACTCGTGCTCGGAGCCGTGCGGTAGGGTCGAGCTGCGGCAGGCGTGATCGTCGGCGGCCAGCGCCAGCACGCCGCCGTGTGGCGAGGTGCCGGCGGCGTTGCCGTGTTTGAACACGTCGCCGCAGCGGTCCACGCCCGGGCCCTTGCCGTACCACATGGCGAACACACCATCGACCTTCGCGCCGGGGAACAGGTTGGTCTGCTGGGTACCCCAGACCATGGTCGCGCCCAGGTCCTCGTTCAGGCCCGGGGTGAACTCGATGCCGGCGGCCTTGAGGTGCTTCTTGGCCTTCCACAGCTCCAGGTCGAAGCCGCCGAGCGGGCTGCCGCGATAGCCGGAAATGAAGCCGGCGGTGTTGAGTCCGGCCGCGCGGTCGCGCATCTGCTGCATCAGCGGCAGCCGCACCAGCGCCTGCACGCCGGACAGGTAGATGCGCCCCTCGGTGCGGGTGTACTTGTCTTCGAGCGTGTAGCGGGTGTCGATCGACGGGGTGTCGAGGCGGGGGGCGGTGGCGGACATCGGGCGACCTGGCGGCTGGACGGGAGGTTGGGCTGGACGCGGAAACGCGCCGCACATGACGGCGGCGCGTCCGTGCGGCGCGGCGGTGGGCCGCAAAAGTGTGACCAGCGCCACAACTTTGCACGGCCGTCATGCTTTTAACTCCGGGATGGCGGGGCGACACGCCGCCCGCTGGAGCAAAGGCTCGAAATTGTAGCAGTTCCACCCGCAGGGCCCGGTTCGGGGGCCGGTCCGGCGGGTGTACCCATGCCCAACAACCAGCAAGCAGAAAGTGTCGTACGTGCGTGCCCTGATTCCGCTCGGCCTGCTCTGCCTGGCTCTGGTCTGGCCCCCGGCCGCTCCGGGCCAGGCCTTCGAGCTGCCGGTGCCGGCCACGAGCTATCCCGACGAGGATCCGGCCGCGGCGGTCTATCCCAGCCTCGACCCTGCCGATCCGGCAGTC
>JBEQAM010000102.1:0-6901 GCA_041640375.1 Rehaibacterium sp.
GGATGACCCGGTGGATCACGGTCGCGGCTCACGCCGCTCTTACAAATGTGCACGGCGGTGCCGTGGACTTGCCGCAGCCACACCGGCTCGGCCGGCAGACCGGCCAGCCCGACCAGGGTGCGCCGGTTGGCGTGCACGGCGGCGGGATCGTCGCCGCAGCGCAGGCCGAGATTGAAGCGGTCGAACGGCGGCGCCGACACGCCAGCGCCGTGGCGCAATGTCACCGCGGCCTGGACGGCAGCCGGCGCAGGCCAGTCCGGACGCAGCAGGGCGCTCACGTCTTCGCGGCCCGGGTATCGGCGCGCAGCAGGTCGAGCAGGGCCAGTATGTCGGCCGGGACCGGCGCCTGGCAGCGGATCGTCTCGCCGCTGGCCGGGTGTTCGAATTCCAGCCGCTCGGCGTGCAGTGCCTGGCGCTTGAAGCCGCGCAGCATCTCGGCCAGCTCGGGCGTGGCGCCCTTGGGCAGGCTCAAGCGCGCGTACAGCGGATCGCCCACGATCGGATGCCGCACGTGCGCCATGTGCACGCGGATCTGGTGGGTGCGCCCGGTCTCCAGTCGGCACTCGACCAGGGTGTGGGCGCGGAAGCGCTCGCGGACACGGTAATGGGTGATCGCCGGACGACCGTTCTCGACCACGGCCATGCGCACGCGGTCGGTCGGGTGGCGGCCGATCGGCGCATCGACGGTGCCACCGGCCACCATCGGCCCCATCACCACCGCCAGGTACTGGCGATGCACCTGGCGCCCGGAAAGCTGCTCGACCAGTGCCGCATGGGCACGCAGGGTGCGCGCCACCACCATCACGCCCGAGGTGTCCTTGTCCAGGCGATGCACCAGGCCGGCACGCGGCAGCTCGGCCAGTTTCGGGTCGCGATACAGCAGCGCGTTCACCAGCGTACCGCGCGGATTGCCGGCGCCCGGATGCACCACCAGCCCGGCCGGCTTGTCGATCACCAGCACCTCGTCGTCCTCGTGCAGGACGGCGAGCGGAATTTGCTCCGGCTCGGCGCGGGTCTCGACGGTGAGCGCGACCGCCAGCGTGACCGGCTCACCGCCGCGCACCGGATCGCGCGGCTTGACCTGGCGGCCGTCCAGCAGTGCGTCGCCGGACTTGATCCATTCGCTGAGCCGCGAGCGCGAGAAGTCGGGGAAGATCTCGGCCAGCGCCTGGTCGAAACGGCGTCCGGCCAGGGCGGTCGGCACCACCGCTTCGAGCAGTTCGGTTCCGTCTTCGTCGGAGGGGGAGGCGTTCATTCGGGGTTCGGTCTCGCGGGCGCGCCGTGCGCGGGCTTTGGGCTATTATCGCCGTCTCTGCGCCCATCGCGCCCAAGACCGCCAACGCAATGACCCGATTCGCCGGCCTGCTGCGCCTCGCCATCCTGATCGTGCTCGCCCTCGCCGTGGTCGGTTGCGGCCGTTTCGGCAAGCGGGCCGACCCCCTCGAAACCCTGCCGGTCGAAGCGATGTACGCCGAGGGCAAGCGCGCCTTGCAGCGCGGCAACTACAGCCGTGCGGAGCAGTACTACCAGCGCCTGGTCGCCCGCTTTCCCTACGGCCCCTACGCCGAACAGGCGCAGATCGAGCTGGCCTACGCGCAGTTCAAGGCCAACAAGCCGGACGATGCGACCTCCACGATCAACCGTTTCATCCGCACCTATCCCACCCACGAACACATCGATTACGCCTACTACCTGAAGGGCCTGATCAACTTCAACCGCGAGAACCTGTTCCTGGAACGCTACCTGCGTCTGGACACGTCGCTGCGCGACCAGGGGGCGGTGCGCCAGAGCTTCAACGACTTCGCCGAACTGATTCGCCGCTTCCCCGATAGCCGCTATGCGCCGGATGCCCGCCAGCGCATGGTGTATCTGCGCAACCACCTGGCCCGCCACGAGCTCAACGTCGGCCTGTACTACCTGCGCCGCGGCGCCCTCGTCGCCGCCGCCAACCGCGGCCAGTTCATCATCGAGAACTACCCGCAAAGCGGCTACCAGGGCGACGCCCTGGCATTGATGGGCGAGGCCTACGCCCGCCTGGGCGAGGACGAACTGGCCGCCGATACCCGCCGCGTGCTGCAGCTCAACCACCCTGACCATCCCTGGCTGGCCGGCAACTGGCCGCGGGAGCGCAACCTGCTACGCCAGCTCAACCCGTTCGCGGGAGAGCGCTGAGGACTGGCGGGGCCCGGGAAGAACATCGAGCCCCGTCATCCCGGCGCAAGCCGGGGGTCGGTGCGGGTCTTGCGCCTCCCGGGGCGCGGGTTCGCGGTCCCGGTCTGGTCACTCCACCGGCCGCACCCGCAGCACGCCCTGCTCGACCGCCTCGACCCGCACCCGCGCGCCGGCCGGCAGGTCCGGGCCGCTCACGGTCCAGAAGGCGTCGCCGACCTTCACCCGGCCGCGGCCGTCGACGATCGCCCGCTCCAGCGGCAGCACGCGGCCGAGCAGCTGCTCGGCGCGGCGATTGAGGTGTGGCTGGTCGGTGGCGCGCGCCGGGCGCGCCTTCTTCAGCCGCCAGGCGATGCCCACCGACACCAGCGACAGCAGCGAGAAGGCGATCCACTGCGCCGTCACCGACAGCTCCGGCAGCAGCAGGTGCAGTACGGCCACGCCGAGCGCGGCGAAGCCCAGCCACAGCATGAAGATGCCGGGGATCAGCGCCTCCAGCGCGAACAGCGCCAGCGCGAACGCCCACCAGAACCAGTCCGACAGGCCATCCATGCTCAGCCCCCCTGCGTGAACGGATGGCCCGGCCGCGTCGGCGGCGCCGGCTTGCCGCCGCCCGACGGCTCGCCCTGTACGGCGCGGGTCAGCTCGACGATGCCGGCCAGCGAGCCGAGCACACCGGTGGTCTCCATCGGCAGCAGCAGGGTCTTCTGGTTCGGCGAGGAGGCGAAGTCCTTCAACGCCTCGACATACTTCTGGGCGACGAAGTAGTTGATCGCCTGGACATCCCCCTGGGCGATGGCGGTGCTGACCATCTCGGTGGCCCGGGCCTCGGCCTGCGCCAACCGTTCGCGCGCCTCGGCGTCCTTGAAGGCGGCCTCGCGGCGGCCCTCGGCCTCCAGGATCGCCGCCTGCTTCTCGCCCTCGGCGCGCAGGATCTCGGCGGCGCGGTGCCCTTCGGCATCGAGGATGTTGGCGCGCTTCTCGCGCTCGGCCTTCATCTGCCGCGCCATCGCATCGACCAGATCCCGCGGCGGCTGGATGTCCTTGATCTCGATGCGGTTGACCTTCACGCCCCAGGGGTGGGTGGCGTCGTCCACCACTGCCAGCAGCCTGGCGTTGATCTCGTCGCGCTTGCTCAGCGACTCGTCCAGGTCCATCGAGCCGAGCACGGTGCGGATGTTGGTCATGGTCAGGTTGAGGATGGCGACCTCCAGCTGCGCCACCTCGTAGGCCGCCTTGGCCGCCTCCAGCACCTGGTAGAACACCACGCCGTCGACCTTCACCACCGCGTTGTCCTTGGTGATGACGTCCTGCGAGGGCACGTCGAGCACCTGCTCCATCATGTTCAGCTTGCGGCCGATGCTCTCCACCCAGGGGATGGTGAAGCCCAGGCCCGGCGTCAGCGTGCGGTCGTAGCGGCCGAAGCGCTCGACGGTCCATTCGTAACCCTGCGGCACCACCCGCACGCCCTTGAACAGGGTGATGACGGCGAAGGCCAGAAGAACGAGGCTGAAGATCTCCATGTCGCGATTCCTTGTGACGGGGTCGCCGGATCATAGCCGAGCGGCTGCAGCACCCGTCACAGCGGCCGCCGCCGGCCGCCATCGCGGCGCCGGGTGATCCAGGTCAAGAGAATGTATTGCGAATCATTCTCGTTTTCACTAGGATTCGCCCCGGCGTTCCGCCTTTCCCGACTCCCGATACCCACAGAGAACAAGAACATGCGCACCCCGATCAACGCGATCCTCCCCTGCGCCCTCTCCCTGGCCGTCCTGCAGGCCCTCCACCCCGCCCATGCCGAGCCGCTGGCCGCCCGCCTCGACCGCCTCACCGTGGTCGGCAGCGTCGAGCAGGCGCAGGAAACCGCCGGCTCGGCCCACTACATCGACAGCCAGCAGCTGGAGAAGCACAACTACCGCGACGTCAACCGCGTGCTGCGTGAGGTGCCGGGCGTGTACCTGGTCGAGGAGGAGGGCTACGGCCTGCGTCCGAACATCGGCATCCGCGGCTCCGGCACCGACCGCAACAACCGCATCACGGTGATGGAGGACGGCGTGCTGATCGCGCCGGCGCCCTATGCCGCCCCGGCCGCCTACTACTTTCCGACCATGGCGCGGATGAGCGCGGTCGAGGTACGCAAGGGCTCGTCCTCGGTCAAGGCCGGCCCGCGCACCACCGGCGGCGTGATCAACCTGATCTCCACCCCGATCCCGACCGGCCCGGCCGGCCTGGTCGACCTCAGCTACGGCCGCGACAACACCCTGCTCGGCCATACCTGGGCCGGCACCAGCCAGGAGCGCTTCGGCTTCCTGGTCGAGGGCGTGTACCAGCGCAGCGACGGCTTCAAGCGCCTGGACGGCGGTGGCGACACCGGCTACCGGCTCGACGACGTGCTGGCCAAGTTCCGCGTGAACTCCGACAGCAACGCCACCCGCTACCAGGAGCTGGAGATCAAGCTGTCGCGCACCACCCAGGACAGTGACGAGACCTACCTCGGCCTGACCGACGCCGACTTCCGCGCCGCACCGAACCGCCGCTATGCCGGCTCGCAGCTCGACAACATCGCCACCACCCACGAACTGGCGCAGGTCAACCACTTCATCGAGCTGTCCGACCGCATGGACCTGACCACGGTCGCCTACCGCACCGAGTTCGCGCGCAACTGGTACAAGCTCCACGACGTGCGCAACAGCGCCAACACCGGCTGGGTCAGCCTGGCCAACATCCTCGCCAACCCGGCCACCTTCGCCGACCAGTACGCCTGGCTGACCGGCGCCACCAGTCCGGACGGTGCGCTGCGCCTGCGCAACAACAACCGCGCCTACTACGCGCAGGGCATCCAGTCGGTGCTCGGCTGGCAGTTCACCGGCGCCGCCGAGCACGACATCGAGTTCGGCCTGCGCTGGCACGAGGACGAGGAGGATCGCTTCCAGGACGACGACCGCTACCGCATGCAGGACGGCCGTCTGGTGCTGACCTCCGACGGCGCCCCCGGCACGCAGGAGAACCGCGTCGTCTCGGCCAGGGCGTTCTCGGCCTATCTGCAGGACCAGATCCGCTTCGGCCAGTGGATCGTCACCCCGGGCGTGCGCTTGGAGCGCATCAAGCTCACCCGCGAGGATTTCGCACTGACCACGAACGGCCGCGACGCCGGTCCGACCCGCGTGTTGCGCGACACCGTGGACGCTTTCATACCCGGCCTGGGCGTGACCTGGCTGCTCAGCGACCAGCTCACCGTGTTCGGCAGCCTGCATCGCGGCTACAACCCGCCGGCGCCGGGCACCGGCGTCGATGCCGAGGAGAGCGTCAACGGCGAGTTCGGCCTGCGCTACGCCAGCAACGGCCTGCGCGGGGAACTGCTCGGCTTCTGGAACGAGTACGACAACCTGATCGGTACCTGCACCGCCTCCACCGGCGGCGGCTGCACCATCGGCGACCAGTTCGATGGCGGCAAGGCCCGCATCCGCGGCATCGAGGCCAACCTCGGCTACGGCTTCCGCGCCGGCACGCTGAACATTCCGGTGTCGGCCGCCTACACCTTCACCCGCGCCGAGTTCCGCAACGCCTTCACCTCCAGCTTCGGCGAATGGGGCACCGTGGTCAGCGGTGACCGCCTGCCCTACCTGCCCGAACACCTGTTCAACGCCCAGGCCGGCATCGAGGGCGAGCGCTGGCGGGTTCACCTGACTGCCAACTACATCGACGACATGCGCACCCGCGCCGGCCAGGGCACCCCCGCCGCCGGCCAGCGGACCGACGCGGCCTGGGTGTTCGACCTCTCGGCCGGCTGGCAGCTCACCGACAACGCCGAGCTGTACGCCCGGGTCGAGAACCTGTTCGACGAGGCGTACATCGTCTCCCGCCGCCCCGCCGGCGCCCGCCCGGGCCAGCCGCGCACCGGCTTCGTCGGCATGCGCTACCGGTTCTGACCGTTCTCTCCCCCGTCAGGGACGACACCAGGGCCGGGTGGCGACACCCGGCCTTCTTTTTTCGGCCGGCTTTTTTCGGCCGGCCCCGGGACCCTGTCCCGGCTCCACCTGCGACCCTTCCCCGCGCAGGCGCATCCTATGCTTCGTGAGCGCCCCGACCGCCTTCGCCATCGAGGTCCCCGACAGCCTGCTGGCCCGCGCCCGGCGCGGCGACGGCCAGGCGTTCGAGCAGCTCTACCGCCGGTTCGAGCGGCCGGTGTTCACGTTGGCGCTGCGCATGCTCGGCGACCGCGAGGAGGCGATGGAGGTGCTGCAGGATGCGATGCTCAAGGTGTTCAGCCGCCTCGGCGAGTTCCGCGGCGAGTCGCCGTTCTGGGGCTGGCTGCGGCAGGTGGCGGTGAACGAGGCGCTAATGCGGCTGCGCAAGCGCGACCGCCTGCAGTTCACCGACGAGCCGCCCGAGCCGGAACTCGAACCCGGCGAGCAGCTGCTGCCGCCTTCGGCCACCGACGCGGCCACGCTGGTGCACGCGCTGGCGCAATTGCCCGACGTCACCCGCAGCGTGATCTGGCTGTACCACGCCGAGGGCTACACCCACGACGAGATCGCCGCGCAGATGGGCCGCTCGGTGAGCTTCTCCAAGTCGCAGCTGGCGCGCGGCACCCGCCGCCTGCGCGAGCTGCTGCGCCTGCACGAACAGGAGGTCAGCCGTGCCTGACGACAGCCGTCCTTCCCGCCCCGAGGGTATCGACCTGACCAGCGCCCTGTGCGCGCTGCCGGCCGAGGCGCCCGAGCGCAGCGCC
>JBEQAM010000103.1:0-6838 GCA_041640375.1 Rehaibacterium sp.
TGCCGCCGGCCGGCCGCCGGGCCAATGGCTGGCCATCGACGCGGACCAGGTCGCCCTCGCCCACCTGCGTGCCGATGCCGGCCGGCTCGCCGTTGACGGTGACCCGGCGCTCGGCGATCAGCCGGTCGGCCTCGCGGCGCGAGCAGAAGCCGGACTCGGCGATGTGCTTGTTCAGTCTCATGGAAAGCGCGGACAGCGGGTGTGGCGGGAGTATGATCGGGGGCGCATGCTGTCACAGCGGCCGCCGCGAAGCCATCGGCTCGCCCGCCGTCGCCGAATCGCCCCGTCCACCGCCGGAGACATCGCGCCATGCTGCAACAGGAACGTCGCAACCCCGACCGCCGGCCGCCGACGGTCGCCCACCCCGCGCTCAGCGAAGCGCAGCGGCTCGCCCTGCGCGACCTGCAGGTCGCCGGCTGGGACCTGATGTTCATCCGCAACCAGACGCCGCCTCCGCCGCCGCAGGTGATCGTCTATCACCGGCGCAGCAAGACCTTCGCCGTGATCGAGCACGACGGCGATCTCCGCGAGCGTCCCGACCTGCGTCTGCGCGCCTGAACGCCGGACGGACCGGAGCCTCAGGGTTTCGGCCGCTCCCCGAGCAGGCGCGCGGGCAGGAACAGGATCGCCCTGACCAGCGCGATCAGGGCCTCCATCAGCGCGCCGAAGATCCGGAAAGGGATCGAAAGCAGCCACAGCAGCGGCCAGAGCACCAGCGCCAGCAGCGCCAGCGGCCACGCCAACACCAGCACCAGCGCCCACAGCAGCAACACCAGCAGTACGTTCATTCGCGGGCTCCCGGACAGGGCGCGTCGATCATACGGCGGACGGCGGAACGTCGGGCGGGAACCGGCATCAGGCTTCGGCGCCGACTCGTCCGGCCTCGTCGCTGCGGCGCTTCCGGCGCAAGGCATACAACGCCATGTCGGCGCGCCGGATCAGCTCCTGCGGCGTATCGACCCCGTCGTCGAAGCTGCTGACGCCGATGCTGGCGCTGATGTACAGCTGCTCGCCGTCGAAAGGTACCGGCGTGGCCTCCAGCGCCTCGCGCACGCGCGCGGCCAGCACCTCGGCATCGGCGGCGAACAGCCCTGGCAGCAACAGCACGAACTCGTCGCCACCCCAGCGCACCAACTCGGCGCGCGGCGGCATCAGCGCCTGTACCCGCCCCACCAGCACGCGCAGGCACAGGTCGCCGGCGTCGTGGCTGAAGGTGTCGTTGATGCGCTTGAGCCGGTCCATGTCCAGGAACATCAGCGCCAGCGATACGCCGCGCGCCTTCGCCGCCTCGAACATCTCCTGCAGCCGCGCCTCGCCGGCACGGCGATTGAGCGCGCCGGTCAGCGGGTCGATCTGCGCCAGCCGCAACGCGCGGTCGCGCTGCAGGCGCAGCTCCAGGGCATGACCGGCCAGCCCGACCGCCAGCACGACCGATTCGAAGGCGACCGCCCCCAACGGCCCGAACAGGTTCAGCGGCGTCGGCGGCAGCACACCAAGACCGGTCAGCGTGCGCATGCCACTCAATATCCCCAGCGGCAACCAGGCGACCAGGAACAGCCAGGCCGCCCGCGAACCGCGCCAGCCGCAGCGCAACAGCACGCCCAGCAGCAGCGGGGGCAGCAGCGCGAACAGCAGACTGGAGGTGCCGGCCAGCAGCGGCCACTCGCCGGCGCCCGGCAGCAGGTAAGCACCGGCCAGCGCGCCGAATGCCAGCGCCAGGGCACGCAGAACGCGGTCGGCCGGCCGATCGTTGCGCGCCAGCTCGACGAACTGGCGGACGAAATGCAGCATCAGCGCCATCGACAGCGCGACCAGGAAGCCGGACGGCGAGCCCGGCACCGACCAGTGCGCGAGCGCTGGCCACCACTGCTGGGCCAGCCCGGTCGCGAAGACGGTCCAGCCCATCAGGCCGGCGATGAAGGCGACGTAGGTCAGGTACATCGTCTCGCGCAGCCTGAACCAGAACACCAGGTTCATCAGCAGCATCACCGCCAGTGCCGTGAATCCGGCGGTGATCGCCACCACGAACTGGCGCTCCGTGCGGCGGAACTCCTCCTCGCTCTGGACCGCCAGGTTCAAGTAGAGACGTCCGCCGTGGACGATGCGGATGTAGACCGGCATGTCGGCCGCAGCCGCATCCAGCGGAAACGCATAGGCGTGCGGCGCGTAATCCGGCTCACCGGGACGGAAGAAACTCGCCGTCCGCTCGCGCCAGCCGCCCGCACCGTCCGGCAGAAAGACCCTCAGCTCGCGCAACGGCACGCGGGTGATCGACAGCACCCAGCGCCCCTCGCGCAAGGCTTGGTCGGGATCAAGCCGCAACCAGCGTGGCTGGGCGCTGTGCGGCATCAGCATCCGGGGGCTTGCGGACGCATGGAAGTACGCATCCACTTCGCCCGCGAGCACCCGTTCCACGGCGACATCGGCCACGGCCGGGTCGAGCACGCGCAAGCCGGCCGCGTCGGCCGAGGCCGTCGCAACAGCGACCAGAGCGACCATGACGACCCAGCAGGTGACAGCCTGCGCCCTGCGCATCGGATTCCCTCCCCTGTGGCGGCGCCTGGGCACCGCCGAGCCGGCCATGCCGCGCCGTCTCGCGAGGGCGCAGCTTACCCTACTCCGGAGTATTGATGCTCAGGGGCGTCGATGCTCACACCGCCTCGATCAGCGCGACCATCCGCCGCCGGGTGGCCGCATCGGGCAGCTGGCCGCGGGCGGCGGCCAAATTGTCCTCGAGATAGCGCAAGGTCGCGGTGCCCGGAATGGCGCAGGTCACGGCCGGGTGGGAAACCACGTACTTGAGGACGAACTGCGCCCAGCTGGCGATGCCCAGCTCGGTCGCCCAGTCCGGAATGCGGTGGCCGCGGAAGGCCTCGAACACCCGGCCCCGGCCGAACGGCAGATTCACCAGCACCGCCATGCCACGCTCGGCGGCCAGCGGCAGGATGCGCTCCTCGGCCTCGCGATTGTCGATCGCGTAATCGATCTGGATGAAGTCCAGCGCTTGATCGCGCATCAGCTGCTCCAGCGCCTCGTACTGCGGCTTGAAGCTGGTGCTGACGCCGAGGTAGCGGATCCGTCCCTCCTGCTTCCATTCGCGCAGTACCGGCAGCATGTGCTCGACGCCGGCCAGGTTGTGGATCTGCAGCAGGTCGATGCGCGCAGTGCGCAGCCGCTCGAACGAGCGCGCCATCTCCGCCAGGCCCGCCTCCCGCCCGTCGCGTCCGGCGCCGACCTTGGTGGCCAGGAACAGCTTGTCGCGGTTGCCGAGACTGGCGACCAGATCGCCGACCACCGCCTCGGCACGGCCGTAGGACGGCGCCGTGTCGACCACTCGGCCGCCCAGGCGCGCGAAGGCATCGAGCACCTCACGCAGCGGCGCGCGCTCGTAATCGGATTCGCCGACGTCGTAGCGGCGTGCGGTACCGATCCCGATCACCGGCAGCAACTCGCCCGTCGATGGAATCGCCTTCTGGATCAACCCGCTGCCGGCCGAGGCCTCGGCCAGGGTTTCGGTCAGGGTTCCGGCCATCGCGAGCGGGGAGCGTGCCAAGGCCAGCCCCGCGCCGAGACCGAGGCCGAACTGGAGGGCGCGTCGACGCGCCGGTGAGGCGGGCTGCTGCATGGGGGACCTCCGCAAGATCGAGTCGCTCAAGGCGCTCCAGCTTAACGCCGCGACGGGTCCGGATCACCCTGCCATGCGCTCATGGGCAACGCTGATTTTTGATCAGCCTTGCCTCGAGCCTCCGTGACGGCGAGTCCGACCGTCGACCGCGGCGCATCGGCTATCCTCGGCCGATGCCGATGCCGATCGCCGACCGACTCCGCTGGGCCGGGCTTGCCGCCGGCCCCCTCGCCGCCACGCTGCTCTACCTGTGGCTGCCCGATGCCGATGCCGGCGGGCTGAACCACGCCGGCCGCGCCACTGCCGCCATCGGCGTGTGGATGGCGCTGTGGTGGATGACCGAAGCGATCCCGCTGGCGGCCACCGCCCTGCTGCCGGTGGTGCTGTTCCCGCTGACCGGCGCGCTGCCGGCGGCGCAGGCGTTGCGGCCGTATGCCTCCGACATCGTGTTCCTGTTCATGGGCGGCTTCATGATCGGCCTGGCGATGCAGCGCTGGGGCCTGCACACCCGCATCGCGCTGGGCATCGTGCGCCTGGTCGGCACCGCGCCGATGCGGCTGGTGGCCGGCTTCATGCTCGCTACCGCGAGCCTGAGCCTGTGGATCTCCAACACCGCCGCCACGGTGATGCTGCTGCCGGTCGGCATCAGCTGCATCGAGCTGCTGCGCCGCCACCTCGACGAAGGCGACCCCGCCACCGCCGCCGCACTGCGCAACCTCGGCACCTGCCTGATGCTCGGCATCGCCTACGGCGCCTCGATCGGCGGCCTGGGCACCCTGATCGGTTCGCCGCCGAATCTCGTCCTCGCCAACTACGCCCGCGCCGAGTTGGGTCAGGAGATCACCATGCTGGCCTGGATGAAGATCGGCCTGCCACTGGTGGCGCTGATGCTGCCGCTGTGCTGGCTGTACCTCACCCGCCTCGTTTTTCCGGTGCGCCTGCGGGTGCCGGATGCGGCGCGCGCCGAGATCCACGACGAACTCGGCCGGCTCGGCCCGATGAACCGCGGCGAGCGCATCGTGCTGGCGGTGTTCGTCGGCACCGCGCTGGGCTGGATCTTCCGACCGCAGCTGGTCGCGCTGAGCGGGCTGGAAGCGCTGACCGACACCACCGTCGCCATGTGCGGTGCACTGGCGCTGTTCCTGCTGCCGGTGGACTGGCGCCGCCGCGAATTCGCGCTCGACTGGGACACCGCGCAGAGGCTGCCGTGGGGCGTGCTGCTGCTGTTCGGCGGCGGCCTGAGCCTGGCGGCCGCGATCGGCGCCAACGGCGTCGACGCCTGGCTGGCCTCGGGCTTCAGCGGGCTGGCCGGGGTCAAGGCGCTGTGGGTGCTGCTGGCGGCGACCGCGCTGATCGTCTTCCTCACCGAACTGTCGAGCAACACGGCGACCGCCAACACCTTCATCCCGATCCTCGCCGCCGCCGCGATCGGCTTGGGCATCGACCCGATGCCGGTGCTGTTCGCCGCCGCGCTGGCCGCGACCTGCGCCTTCATGCTGCCGGTGGCCACGCCGCCCAACGCCATCGTGTTCGCTTCGGGCCTGGTCGGCATCGGCCAGATGATGCGCGCCGGCCTCGGCCTCAACCTGATGGCGATCGTGCTGATCGCGCTGGCGATCCGTCTGTTCGGCGACTGGCTGCTGCCGGCCTGGTGAGGCTGGGCTATGCTCGGCCGCGGATCCGCTGGAACCATGCCGATGTCGGTGCCTACGATGTTGCGCCTGCTGCTGTGCCTGCCGACCGTGGCGCTGCTCGCCGGTTGCACCGCCACCATCGTCGCACCGGGCGCACCCGCCCAGCCGCGCCCGGTGTACCTGCTCGACCACGGCCGCCACACCAGCCTGGTCCTGGTCGATGCCGAATGGCGGCCGGTACGCATCGCCTACGGGGAGTGGCGCTGGTACGTCGAGGGCGAGACCGGCGCCGGCCGCGCCTTCGGCGCGCTGTTCCGCCCCACTCCGGCCGCACTGGGACGCAAGCCGCTCGCCACCGGCGACAGTGCGCGGTTCCAGGACGAGGTCGGCTCGCTCATCCGCGCCATCGTGCCGCTGCAGGCCGAAGCCGAGGCCGTCGACGAGCTGCTGCGCGGCATCGACCGCCTGTTCCAAGCCCAGGCCGACTCGCGCCGGTTCAGTGCAGCGCTCAATCTCGAGTTCGTCATCCACCCCGAGCCCTACACGCTGGGCAACAACTCCAATCACAAGGTCGCCGAGTGGTTGCGCGAGCTCGGCTTCGAGGTGCGCGGCAGCCCGATGCTGGGACGCTGGCGCGTGCGCTGACCACAGCCCCCCGACCGGACAGGCGACGAGATCCGGTCGTTCCCCGTCGGCACCGCGCGACACGCGCCAGCAAGCCAGACAGAAGCACCGGTCGGTCCGCCGGCCGGCATGCCGCTGCCCTACTGCCACCGTACAGCTCCGGCCGGCCGGGCTCGACGGCGGATGCGCGCTGGCCGATCATGCGCGCCGTTATTGCCGCCACAGGCCGCCCATGCGCCGGATTCGCACCCTCTTGATTCTGACCACCACCCTGCTGCTCGCCGCCTGCGGCGGCCCCGACCTGCCGGCGCCGAACGGCCGCGTCGCCGAACTCACCCTGATCGACGAAATCGTCGGCGACGGTGAGGAAGCCAAGTCCGGCATGGAGGTGATCGTGCACTACACCGGCTGGATCTTCGATCAGGATGCTCCTCGGCAGCGCGGCACACGGTTCGACAGCTCGCGCGACCGCGGCCAGCCCTTCGTCTTTCCGCTCGACCGCGGTCGGGTGATCCGCGGCTGGGACGAGGGCGTGCAGGGCATGCGCGTCGGCGGCCGGCGGGTCCTGCTGATTCCACCCGAATACGGCTACGGCAGCCGCGGCGCGGGCGGCGTGATCCCGCCCAACGCCTCGCTGGTGTTCGAGGTGGAGCTGGTCGGGATCGCCGCGCGCTGACGCGGCGTCAGCCACGCAGCAACAGATATGGCACCACCGTCGTCAGCGCGATGATCGCGGCGATGCCGAGCAGCGTGGCGAGCACCCGCAGCGGTTCCTCACGCAGCACGGTCCACAGCGTCGGCGCGCGGCCCTCGCGGCGGGCGGCCGCGACTTCGGCCCGCACGCGCGCGCGACGCTGCGCCTGGTAGGCGTCCATCAATCGCCGGGCCTCGGGATAGTCGGCCGGTTCGCTGAGCCAGATGCCGCCGGCCGAGAAACCCCAGTTGCCCGGCCGCG
>JBEQAM010000104.1:0-6824 GCA_041640375.1 Rehaibacterium sp.
CCGATCTCGAAGTCACCCGCCTGCAGCCCCTCGGCGGCAATCTTGAGGTGCCGTTTCGGGCGGTACGGGACGTTGTCCTCGGCGAATGCCGCCGGCTTGCCGTCGGGGCCCACGTAGGCGCGGTAGAAGGCGAAGTCGCCGGTGTGACGCGGCCACATCCAGTTGTCGATGTCGCCACCGTACTTGCCGATTGCACCCGGCGGCGCGTAGACCAGGCGCACATCGCGAATCTCGAGCTGGCGGAACAGCCGGTACTGCATGCCGCCGAAGAAGGAATACACCGTGCAGCGCACGCCGCCATCCGCCTCGCACTCGGCGATGAGCGCCTTCTGTGCCGCCTCGATGGCACGGCTGCGTTCGGCACCGCCCAGACGCGGGGTCACCTTCGCCATCACCTGGTCGGTGACGTCGCGGATCTCGTCGATCACGAACACGCGCGCGTTCGGGCCGGCGCTGAGCTCCTCGCCGAGGCTGGCGGCATAGAAGCCGTTCTTGAGCAGGTCGCGCTCGGCGGTCGAGTTGAGCTGGATCGCACCGTAGGCGCAGTGGTGGTTGGTGGCCACCAGCCCCTCGGGCGAGACGAAGCCGGCCGTGCAGCCGCCGATGCTGACGACGGCGCCCAGCGGGTCGCCGGTGAGATCGGCCAGCTGGGCGGCGTCGAGCTGCAGGCCGCGCGCTTTCAGCGCGCCGGCGATCTCCGGCAGCTGTTGCGGCACCCACATGCCCTCGCCGGCGGCGGCGGGGCCGCCGGCGCCGAGCAGCGCCAAGGCCAGAACGGTTCTGCGCATCTCGATACCCCCTTGTGGTCGGCAAAGGGCCGAGTATATCGGCCATCACTCGCCGGCCGACCCATGACTTCCAGCATACGGCGCGGGACAAACCGGCTCGCCGGGCGCGGCGGAACGGCCGCGTATAATCCGCACTTTCCCTCTCCGGGGCCCGGCGCCCCCTCAGCGGTGATTTCCATGGCGCAGACGATGAAGGCGCTGGTCAAGCGCGAACCGGCCAAAGGCATCTGGATGGAGCGGGTGCCGGTGCCGGTGCCCGGCCCCAACGAGGTGCTGATCAAGCTGGAGAAGACCGCGATCTGCGGCACCGACCTGCACATCTACAAGTGGGACGCGTGGAGCCAGCGCACGATCAGGCCGGGGCTGGTGATCGGCCATGAGTTCGTCGGCCGCATCGTCGGGATGGGCCCGGGCGTGACCGGCTACAAGGAAGGCGACCGCGTCTCGGCGGAAGGCCACATCGTCTGCGGCCATTGCCGCAACTGCCGCGCCGGCCGCCAGCACCTGTGCCCGAACACCGTCGGCATCGGCGTCAACCGCGATGGCGCCTTCGCCGAGTACATCGTGATGCCGGCCAGCAACCTGTGGCCGATTCCGGACGAGATCCCGTCCGAGCTGGCGGCGTTCTTCGACCCGTTCGGCAATGCCGCACACTGCGCGCTGGAGTTCGACGTGGTCGGCGAGGACGTGCTGATCACCGGCGCCGGCCCGATCGGCATCATCGCCGCCGGCCTGGTCAAGCACATCGGCGCCCGCCACGTCGTCATCACCGACGTCAACGACTACCGCCTGAATCTGGCGAAGGAAATGGGCGCCACCCGCACCGTCAACGTCGCCCGCGAAAACATCCACGACGTGATGAAGGAGATCGGCATCGAAGGCTTCGATGTGGGCCTGGAGATGTCCGGTCACCCGGTCGCCTTCAACGACATGCTCGACGCCATGTACCACGGCGGCAAGATCGCCCTGCTCGGCATCCTGCCCAAGGGCTCGGGCGTGGACTGGGACCGCATCATCTTCAAGGGCCTGACCGTGCAGGGCATCTACGGCCGCAAGATGTACGAGACCTGGTACAAGATGACCCAGCTGGTGCGCGGCGGTTTCCCGCTGCACAAGGTGCTCACCCACCAGATCCGCATCGACGACTTCCAGCAGGGCTTCGACCTGATGGACGCCGGCCAGTGCGGCAAGGTGGTGTGCAGCTGGGATTGATCCGCCCGGCAGGCGCGGCCCGCGCCGCGCCTGGCCGCTCATTCCAGCCCCACCCGCAGGCCCTCGCGCCGCCAGCGCCAGGCGAACACCGCGAACATCGCGGTCAGCCACAGGCCGAGGTTCCATTCCAGGATGTTCTCCAGCCGCTCCTTCAGTGCGCGGTCCTCGACCGTGGCGTCGATCGCCACGGTGGCGATGCCGAGCCAGAGCATCCCCAGTGCCACCACCAGCAGCAGCCGGTAGGCCGGCTCGCCCGGCCAGCGCGCCAGCCGGCGCAGCGTCACCATCAGCGCCAGGAAGGTACCGGCGAAGTACATGTGCACGCCGTAGCGGCGCAGTACCTGGTAGATCGCCCCTTCGGTGCCGAGGAAGGTGACGTAGACGGCGAGGAAACAGGCGCCGACCACGCCCAGCCACAGTACCCAGACGCCGACCTCCGGATCGTGCCGGCGCAGCCAGCGGTGCACGGCGAGCCAGAACAGTGCCTGCAGCGTCGCGCAGGGCAGCATCGCCATGCGGAACAGGTCGTTGCCCAGCCCGTAACGCGCGGCGCGGCTGATCGAGGTGCAACCCTCCAGGTACGGATTGCACAGCGGGATGTGGCCGTCCTGCACCGACAGCCACCAGGCCAGATGGGTGGCGATTACCGGCAGCGCGGCCGCCAGCAGTGGCAGCGGCCACAGCGCAAGCCCGGGGGCGATACGATCGGAAGCGCTCATGCGCCGATGCTAACCCGTCCGTGCGGCGACGGTTCAGGCGCGGACCGGATCATGGGCGACCGCCGAACCGTCCACCCACCACCTCGTCGATGCCGCTGCCGCGCCGTCTCCTGCCGTTCACGCTCGTGCTGTGCGCGGCCGCCCCTGCGCATGCCGAACGGGAACCGGTACTGCCGGCAGCCGAGCTGGTCACGCCCGCCCTGCTGGCCGGCCCCGGGTACCGGGTGGAGGCACACGCCGAGGTGCGTGGTTACCAGGCGCGCTTCCGCATCCATACCGACTGGGGTGAACTGGTGGCCGAGAGCGTGGAGATGCTGGCGATCCGGGTCAGCGAGGTACCCGCGCTGGAGGCGCTGTATTCGGAGAGCGTGAGCGAGACGCTGCGCGCCAGCGGTTTCGATGCGGCCGCCGCACCGGTCAGGGCCATCGCCAACGTCGCCAGCAATCCGGTGCAGAGCGTGGTCGGACTGCCGCAGGGCGTGCTGCGCTACTTCGGCGAGCGGCTGTCCAAGCTCGGCGCGCAGGCGCGCAAGCTCGGCCATCGCATCGATGAGCGTATCAGCCACGAAGGTTCGCCCTACAAGGAAGTCGACGGCCCGCTGGCCGCCACCCGCGACCCCGCGCCGGTCGAGGACAGACCCTGGTGGGACAAGCCTGTCCGCGAGCTGGGCCGGCTGATCAAGAACGAGGCCGGCTACGGCACGGCGCGTCGCGAGATCGCCGAGCGGCTCGGGATCGACCCCTACACCAGCAACCCCTTGCTCAAGGAGCGCCTGGACGGACTGGCCTGGGCGGCCAGCAGTGGCAAGCTCGGCATCAACCAGGCGCTGGCCTTGGTTACCGGCGGCGCCAGCGAGCTGCTCGGCTACGTGCAGCAGGTCGACCGCCTGGTGCTGACCCAAGCGCCCGAGGACGTGCGCGCGCGCAACGAGGCCGAGCTGTCGCGCGTGTGCGCCGACGAGGAGCTGCGTTACGCCTTCCTGCGCAGGGGCGCCTACACGCCGACCCTGCAGACCGCGCTGGTCGACCTGCTGCTCAAACTACGCCCGGCCGAAGGCTGCGAGGCCTTCCTGGAAACCGCGCTGATGGCGTCGAGCGAGGTCGAGGCGCGCTTCGTGGTCAACGGCCTGCGCCTGCTCGACCACTACCTGCGCGACGAGGCGCATGGCGGCCGCTTCGTGCCGGTCGGCGCGCTGCCGGCCTATCTCACCCGCAGCGGCGAATTCGTGCTGCCGCTGCCGGTGGACTACCTGAGCTGGACGCCACAGATCCGGCAGTGGTTCGACCGCCCCGGCATCGGCGACCGCCGCTACCGCACCCTGCTGGTGAGCGGCCGGCTCAGCCCGCGCAGCGAGCGCATGCTGACCCGCCGCGGCTGGAGCCTGGTGCCGCACGTGCGCTACGCCGGCGCCCCGCCCTACGCGGCTTCGCCGGTTTCGCCCTGAGCTTGCGTTGGACTGAGCTGTACGCGCCACGCGCGCAGCCTCCCCGCAACGCGGGGATGGACGCCACGCCACCGGGGCCGCCGCATGTCCGACAGCGAACTGCCTGCGCAACTGGTGATCGGCGTGGTTGCTCACCGCGATCTGGTCGCGACCGAGCAACCCGCCCTGCGCGCCGCCGTGCGCACCTTTCTCGAACGCATGCGGCGCGACTACCCCGGCACGCCGCTGCGCCTGCTGTGCGCGCTGGCCGAGGGTGGCGACCAGCTGGTGGCGGAAGTCGCGCATGAACTGGGCATCCCGCTCGTGGTGCCGCTGCCGATGCCGCGCCGGGACTACGAGCGCGACTTCACCGATCCGCAGGCGCTGACGCGCTTGCGCGTGCTGATCGCCGATGCCGAGGTGCTGGTGCTGCCGCTGGCGCCGGGCAACGACCCCGAAGCCATCCTCACGCCCGGCCTGCCGCGCGACCGCCAGTACGCCCAGCTGGGCCTGTTCATCTCCAGCCACTGCCAGATCCTGCTGGCGTTATGGGACGGCAGGCCCACCGACGCGCCCGGCGGCACCGGCCAGGTGGTGCACTTCCACCTGCACGAGGAACTGCCCGGCCTGCGCCGCGCCAGCGACGCGCCCAACCTGTTCGCCGACGACGACAGCGACCTCGTGTACCACGTCGGCTGTTCGCGACGCGGCGAACCGCCGTCGACGAGAGCGGGCGATGCCTGGTGGCTCACCGCCGAGAGCCGCGCGCCCGGCGACGGCCCGGTGCCCATCGGCTACGACCGCATGTTCCGCCAGATGGCGGCGTTCAACGCCGACCTCGCGCACTACCGGACGCGGATCGATCGCGCGCGCACGACCCTGCTGCCGGTCCGGCCGCCGGCATCGCCGACCGCGGTGGCGCTGCGCATCGACCGCCTGTTCTCCGCCGCCGACTGGCTGGCGGTGCACTTCCAGCGCCGCGTGCGCCAGTCGCTGCTGACGATCCATGTGCTGGCGGTGCTGATGGGGCTGTCCTTCCTGGCCTACTCCGAACTGGACGCCTCCAGGTGGTTCATCGCCGTCTTTCTCGGCCTGTTCGCGCTCGGCTTCGTGCTCTGGCGCATCGGCGAATCGCGGCAATGGCATCGGCGTTATCTGGATTACCGCGTGCTCGCCGAAGGCCTGCGCGTGCAGTTCCACCTGGCGTTGGCCGGCGCCGTCAACCGCGACTCGCCGAGCTTCGCCTACGACAGCTTCCTGCAGAAGCAGGACATCGAACTGGGCTGGATCCGCCATGTGATGCGCATGCCGAGCCTGCACGGCAACCCCGGCGAGCGGCCGCACCCGACCTGGCTGGCCTGGGTGATCCGGCACTGGGTCGGCAGCCGCGAGTCCGGCCAGCTCGACTACTTCCGCCAGCGCGCCGACGAGCGCGCCCGCCGCTACCTGCGCACGCGCAAAGTCGGCCATGCCTGCCTGGCGCTGGGTCTGCTCACCGCCGCGCTGCTACTGGCCTTCAATCCGTGGATCGAGGAACCGCTCGACGGCTGGCTGTTGGTGCTGATGGGCATGCTGCCGCTGATCGCCGGCGTCCGCGAGGCGTACTCGTACAAGAAGGCCGACAAGGAGCTGATCAAGCAGTACCGCTTCATGGCGCGCATCTACGGCAACGCCCGCCAGCGCCTGGACCACGCCCGCGACGACGACGAGCGCCGCCGCGTCCTGCAGGCACTGGGCGTCGCCGCGCTCGAAGAGCACGCCGAGTGGATCCTGCTGCACCGCGACCGACCGCTGGAACACAGCCAGCTCGGCTGAGAGGCGAGCGGCCCGGGCACACGATCGCATGATGCGGCGCGGGTGAGGCGCCGGCCTCCCCGAACCGGCCCGCTGCCGTCAACGCAGGCTGACGCCCTCGTTCTCCACCATCGGATCGAACTGCCCGATCGCGCCGCCGCTGGCAGTGGCCACGGTCAGGCGGTAGTCGAGCTTCGCCGGGTTGCGGTTGGCGTCGCTGACGGTGACCGTGGACTGGCGAGCGGCGGGATCGAACTGGATCTGACCGGTGACGCGGTTGAAGCGACGCCCTCCGGCACTCAGGTCCGCCTCCTCGTCCGCGGTCAGCGCCGGCTTGCCGCCCAGCCCGTCCCATTTGCCGACCCCGTGGTCCTTGAAGGCGAGGGCGGTGATGCCCCAGTTCTGCGCCGACGCGCTGTCGAGCGAGAACACCAGATCGGCCGTACGGTCGCGCAGGACCCTCACATTGCCCTTGGCATCGACGCTGGCGCCGTCGCCGGCGACGCTGGCGCTCGCCAGCGCGACCCTGCCCTGGCCGGACACGCTGAAAACGAGGGAGACGGTGGCATCGCTCATGATTGCGACTCCGTGGGCGGCGCGGAGACGGACCGGGCCGGCGCCGCCCGCGCCGGTCCGATGGCCTGCCGTTTCCCCGGGCCGCCGAGCGGCCCTGCGCCAAGCCCTGCCTCCGGAGTTCAACGCCTGTCCGCCATGTCGCCGGCCACCGCCTCCGGCTCCGCTGCGCAGAGGCCAGCCTGCCGGCAGGCGCGCAGGAAGGCGGCATCAGCGAAACCCTGCGCGCGCAGCGTGTCCACATGGGCCCGCGCCCGGTCGGGGCGGCCGACGGCGATCCACAGTCGCGCCAGCGCGGCGCGTTCGGCCAGGCC
>JBEQAM010000105.1:0-6767 GCA_041640375.1 Rehaibacterium sp.
CGCACGCCCTCGGCCTTCAATCGGCGCGACTGTTCACGGAAGCCGGCGCTGTCCGGTGGGAAGGCGATGCGCCCGTCCGAACGCAGCACGCGATGCCAGGGCAGGGTCGGCTCGTCGTTGCCGGCGCGCAGGCGCGCGCCCAGTCGCGCGCGGCCCGGCAGCCCGGCACGGCGCGCGACCTCGCCGTAGCCGGCCACCTGGCCGCGCGGGATGGCGCGCACCGCGGCGAGAATGGCCGCCGCCGCGCGCTCGACGGGAGACTTTGCAGGCATCGGGCGGTAGCATACCGGCACTCGCCCGAGACGCTCCCATGCAGAACTTCGAACAGATCCGCACCCACGTCGCCGCCAATTACCGGGTGACCGCCAGCGAGCCCTACCTGGTGTGCGTCGAACTCTCGCTCGAGAACGGCACCCGTCACCAGAGCATCTTCCTGGCCGAGCTGGAGAACGAGGACGGCCGCAGCTACCTGCGCGTGAGCACGGCGGTGGCGCCGATCACCGGGCTGGACACCCGCCGCGCGCTGGTCTTCAACTGGGAGAGCCGGGTCGGCTACCTCGCGATCAGTGACCTCGACGGCGTGCCCTACCTGCACCTGTGCGAGAACCGCCCCTACGAAGCGCTCACCGCCGCCGAAGTCGACCGCCTGATCCTGGAGATCGGCGGCGTCGGCGACAACATGGAGCGGATGCTGTCGGCGGGCGGAGATTTGCTGTAACGCCGGGACCGGGACTTCCAGGTGCGCAGCAGCAGGGCGGAGTCGCACCTGCGGGGAATCACAACACCGCCTTCAGACCGAAGAAGAACAGCACCGCCAACAGCGCGCCGGCCGGGACGGTGACGATCCACGACAGGAAGATGTCGCGGATCACGTACAGGTTGATCGCCGAGATGCCGCGCGCCAGGCCGACACCCAGCACCGCGCCGACCAGCGTATGCGTGGTCGAGATCGGCAGACCGGTGCCCGAAGCCACCACGATGGTCGTGGCCGCCGACAGCTCGGCGGCGAAGCCACGGCTGGGCGTGAGCGCGGTGATCTTCTCGCCGACCGTACGCATCACCTTGCGGCCATAGGTGGCCAAGCCCAGGACGATGCCACCGCCCCCCAGCAGCAGGATCCACGGCGACACCGTCGCCTTCTGCTCGACCGCGCCGGTGGTCGCCACCGCAATCACCGCCGCCACCGGGCCGATGGCATTGGCGACGTCGTTGGAACCGTGGGCGAAGGCCATGGCACAGGCCGTCACCACCATCAGCACGCCGAAGACGCGCTCGACCGTGGCGTAGTGGAACTGGTGGTCGGCGCCCGGCTCGACGCGAATGCGGTCGATGATCAGCTTGCCGACGACTGCGACCAGCGTGCCGACGGCGACGGCACAAAGCATCGTCTGGCTGGGCCCGAGCTTGAGGCCGACATGCTGCAAGCCCTTGATCAGGGTGACCAAAGTCACATTGAAGGCCGTAACGAACATGTAGACCGGCACCCAGCGCCGGGCCTGCTGCAGCGGATCCTCGCGGTCGAAGATCAGCAGTTGCACGCTGCGGAAGATCAGGAAGGCGATGGTGCCTGCCACCAGCGGCGACACCACCCAGCTCATCACGATGGTGCCGACCTTGTCCCAGTGGACGTAGTCCATGCCCACACCCACCGCCGCGAAACCGACGATGGCACCGACGATGGAATGGGTGGTGGACACCGGCCAGCCCATGGCCGAGGCGAGGTTGAGCCATACCGCCGCGGCCAGCAGCGAGGCGAGCATGCCGAAGATCAGCAGCTCGGGATCGTTCACGAACAGGCTGGTGTCGACGATGCCGCTGCGGATGGTCGAGGTGACCGCCCCGCCGGCCAGCACCGCGCCGGCGAACTCGAACACCGCGGCGATGATCAGCGCCTGCTTGAAGGAGATCGCCTTGGCGCCGGTCGAGGTGGCCATCGCGTTGGCCACGTCGTTGGCACCCAGCGCCCAGGCCATGTACAGGCCGAAGATCGCCGCCAGGGCGATATAGATCGTCAGGCTGTCCATCGGTCAGCGCGCCAGCATCCGGAGCAGGCGGCTGCCGACCCGCTGCGCGAAGTCGCCGATCTCGCCGATCCATTCGATCGCCTGGTACATGAACACCACGTCCACCGGCGGCAGCGACTTCTCCTGCGCGAACAGGCGCGCGCGAACCTCGATCTGCAAACGGTCGGTGTCGTCCTCGATGGCGTCGAGCTGGTCGATCATCGACTCGACCAGCTTGGCCTCGGCGCCGCGGAAACCGGTCTCGAACAGCTCGTCGAGCTCGTTGACGCTGCGCTCGGCCTGGTTGACCGCGTCGATGCAACGGCTCACCAGTGCCATCAGCGGCTCGGCCACGTCGGCCGGAAAGCCCATCCTGCGGCCGATCACCAGCCCGGAGACATCCTTGGCGGTGTTGGCGACCCGGTCCTGGATCATCAGCAGGTCGAGCAGATCGGCGCGCGGTACCGGCATCCACAGCCCGCCGGGCATGTTCAGGCGGATCTGTTTCTTGAGGTCGTCGGCCTCGTGCTCGAGCTGCTGGATGCGTTCGCGAGCGGCGGCGGCCGACTCCCAGTCGCCGGTCAACGCAGCCTGCATGAACGGGGTCAGCTCGCGCGCGCAGGCGGCGGCCTTGGCGATGTGGTTCTGTAGCGGCCGCACGGGCGAGCGGCCAAAGATGTTGGCGACGAAACTACCGGCCATGCCGTATTTCCCCAGGCGGAGGCGGCGTCGGGAGCGACGCCGGGACCGCAATTATCCGGGAACAGGCAGGGACGACGAAACCCCGGGCGAGTCCGGGGCCTGTCGGGCCGGGCGGAGCGGCGGCGGCTACTCGCCCTTGTCGCCGGGATTGGGGTTCATGGCCGGATTGGCCTTGGGATGACGCACGTCGCGGCCTTCGACCAGATAGAACACGTATTCGGCCACGTTCTTGGCATGGTCCCCGATGCGCTCGAGCGCCTTGAGGGCGAACATCACGTGGACCGAGGCGCCGATCGAGGCCGGCTCCCGGGCCATCTGCGCCTTGAGATCGGCCAGGGCCGCATCGTAGGCGTCGTCGAGCCGGTCGTCTTCCTCGCCGACCTGCCGGGCGCGCTCCAGGTCCAGCCGCACCAGCGCGTCGAGCGCCCCGTGCAGCATGCTCAGGGCGTAGCGGGCGGTGGTGGAGACATGGGCCAGGCCCGGCACGCCGCCGTGCTCCTCGCGCCCCTCGTCGAGACGGATCGCCGCCTTGGCGATCTTCTTGGCCTCGTCGCCGATGCGCTCGAGGTCGTTGACGGTCTTGGAGAGCGTCAACACCGTGCGCAGGTCGACGCCGAGCGGCGTGCGCAAGGCGAGCAGCTGGGCGACCTCCTCGTCGGCGCGGATCTCCATCCGGTCGACGTCGCGGTCGCGCTCGACGACCTCCAGGGCGACCGAGGGCTCGCCGCGCTCGAGCGCGGCGACCGCGCGCGAGACCTGGTCCTCGACCAGGCCGCCCATCTTGAGGACGAGGTCGCGCAGGGTGGCCAGCTCCTCGTCGAACTTCTTGAGGGTATGGGCGCTGTGGGTGATCGACATGGTGGTCTGCCCTCCCGGCTCAGCCGAAGCGGCCGGTGATGTAGTTCTCGGTCTGTTCCTTGGCCGGCTTGGTGAAGATCTGCTCGGTCTCGCCGAATTCGACCAGTTCCCCAAGGTACATGAACGCGGTGTATTTCGACACGCGGCCGGCCTGCTGCATGTTGTGGGTGACGATCAGGATCGTCACCTGCTTCTTGAGCTCCATGATGAGCTCCTCGATGTTGGCCGTGGCGATCGGGTCCAGCGCCGAGGTCGGCTCGTCGAACAGCAGGATTTCCGGCTCGGTGGCCAGGGTGCGGGCGATGCACAGGCGTTGCTGCTGACCGCCCGACAGGCTCGTGGCCAGGGTGTGCAGGCGATCCTTGACCTCGTCCCACAGCGCGGCGTCGCGCAGCGCCTTCTCGACCTTCTCGGCCAGCACCGCCGGACGCTTCTCGCCCATGATGCGCAGGCCGTAGGCGACGTTCTCGAAGATCGACTTCGGGAACGGGTTGGGTTTCTGGAACACCATGCCGATACGCATGCGCGTCTCGATCGGATCGACCGAGCTGTGCAGCAGGTTGACGTCGTCCGGGAACAGCCGAATCTCGCCCTCGTAGCGACTGCCCGGATACAGGTCATGCATGCGGTTGAAGCAGCGCAGCAGGGTCGATTTGCCGCAGCCGGAGGGACCGATCAGCGCGGTCACTTCCTTCTCGGCGACCTTGAAGCTGACGTCCTTCAGCGCGCGAAAGTCGCCGTAGTAGAAGTTGAGGTCACGGACCTCGGCCTTGCGGATGGGGTGTTGGGCGGTCATCGAGTCACCACTTGATGCGCTGGCGGGCGCGGTAGCGCAGCCAGATCGCGCAGGCGTTCATGAGCAGGGTCATCGCCACCAGCACGATGCCGGCGGCGGCGGCGTTGGCATGGAAGGCCGGATCCGGGCGCGAGACCCAGTTGAACATCTGGATCGGCATCACCGTGAACGGCGAGAACAGCCAGTCGAAGTTGAGGAACGGCGGCGTGGCCGTGACCGGTGCCGGCGGCAGGAAGGCGATGAAGGTCAGCGCGCCGATGGTGATGATCGGCGCGGTCTCGCCGATGGCGCGCGACAGGCCGATGATCACGCCGGTCAGGATGCCGGCCGCCGAGTATGGCAGCACATGGTGACTCACCGTCTGCCACCTCGAGGCGCCCAGACCGTAGCTGGCCTCGCGGATCGACTGCGGGACGGCGCGGATCGCCTCGCGGGTGGAGACGATCACGATCGGCAGGATCAGCATCGCCAGCGTCAGGCCGGCGGTGAGGATGCTCTCGCCGAGGTTGAGCTGGTACACCAGCAGGCCGAGCGCGAGCAGACCGTAGATGATCGAGGGCACGCCGGCCAGGTTGCTGACGTTGATCTCGATCAGCTCCGAGAGCTTGTTCTTCGGCGCGTACTCCTCCAGCCAGACGCCGGCAGCCACCCCGACCGGCACCGCCGCCAGCGCGGTCACCAGCATCACCAGAAAGCTGCCGACCCAGGCCGAGAGGATGCCGGCCTGTGCCGCGCGCCGCGACGGGAAGCTGGTGAAGAACTCGCCGCTCAGCCGCCCCGCGCCGTCGATCACCAGTTGCGCGAACAGTGCGGTGAGCACCAGCAGCGCAGCCAGCATGACGATCAGGCCCAGCATCTCGAAGGCCATGTCCTTGAGCTTGTGACGCCCGATCAGGGCGCGGATCTCTTCCGGTTTCAGCGCCATCTCAGTATGCCTCCCGCCAGCGCTTGCGGATCCAGTGCCCGATCAGGTTGAACACCAGGGTGATCACGAACAGGGTCAGGCCAGCGGCAAAGATGCTCTGGTAGCCGATCGAGCCATGCGGCAGGTCGCCCATCGCCACCTGCACGATGAAGGCGGTGATGGTGGCCGCCGCCTCGGTCGGGTTGAAGGTGAGGTTGGGCTGCTGCCCGGCGGCGATGGCGACGACCATGGTCTCGCCGACCGCGCGCGAGATGCCGAGGATGTACGAAGCGACGATGCCCGACAGCGCTGCCGGGGCAACCACCCGCACCGCGGTCTGGAAGCGGCTGGCGCCCATGCCGTAGCTGGCCTCGCGCAGATGCATCGGTACCGCCCGCATCGCGTCCTCGGACAACGAGCTGATGTAGGGGATGATCATGATGCCGATCACGATACCCGGGCCGAGCATGTTGAAGCCGGGCAGGCCGGGTATGAATTTCTGCAGCAGCGGCGTGACGAACAGCAGCGCGAAGTAGCCGAACACCACCGTCGGCACGCCCGAGATCAGCTCCAGGATCGGCTTGACCACCTCCCGCACCCGCGGCTTGGCGAACTCGCTGAGGTAGATCGCGGTGATCGTGCCCAGCGGCACGGCCACCAGCAGCGCGATCAGGCTAGTGGTCAGCGTGCCGGCCACCAGCGGCAGGATGCCGTAGCGGGCGTTCTCGAACAGCGGCGTCCACTGGGTGTCGGTCAGGAACGTCCACAACGGGACGTGCTCGAAGAACGCGGCCGACTCGTAGACCAGGATGACCACGATGGCCACGGTGATCGCGACCGCCGAGAACGCCGCCAGAAACAGCAGCGCCTCGATCGCCCGCTCGCGCAGCTTGCGCCAGGGACTGGGCGCGAAGCGGCGGGCCGGCGCAGCGGCCTGGCGGAGGGTTTGATTGGACATCGGTTGGGGTGCCCCCTGCGGCCGGACGCGGCACCCGAGGATGCCACGTCCGGATGACCGTTTCTGTCCCGGCTCAGCGCGACTCGCGCTGCAGCAGGTCCTCGATCCGCACGCCGATCTCCGAATGCCCCTGGAACACGGTGCCGACCTTGCCGGCGCGGAACTTCTCACGCGCCAGCTCGTAGGCGCGCGGCGGCAGCGGGATGTACTTGACCTCCTCGATCAGGTCGATCGCCTCGGTCAGGTAGAACTCGACGAACTCGCGCACTTCCGGGCGCTCGGCCGCGGCCTTGGCGTTGACGTAGATGAAGATCGGGCGCGACATCGGCTGGTAGGTGCCGTCCATCACCGTCTGCATCGAGGGGGCGACCGCCGGCGCATCGTCGTCCAGCTTGATCCGCACCGCCTTCAGGCGCGACGCGTTCTCCTCGTAGTAGGCGTACCCGAAGAAGCCCAGCGCGTTGCGGTCCTGGGCGACGCCGGTGACCAGCACGTTGTCGTCCTCGCTGGCAGTGAAGTCGCCGCGGCTGGACTTGGCCTTGCCCA
>JBEQAM010000106.1:0-6757 GCA_041640375.1 Rehaibacterium sp.
GACCTTCATGCCCTCCATCACCGGCGTGGCGCAGGCCGGCGCCGGCTTGGGCATCTTCTCGACGTCGACCAGGCACATGCGGCAGTTGGCCGCGATCGGCAGCTTCTCGTGGTAGCAGAAGCGCGGAATCGGAATGCCGGCCTTGTCGGCGGCCTGGATGATCATCGAGCCCTTGGGCGCCTGCAGGGCGACACCGTCGACTTCGATGTTGACCAGGTCGGGGGCCTGGTTGTTGGTCGGTGCGGCGCTCATGCAGCCTGCTCCATCTTCTCGTCGACCAGGAAACGCTTGTTGACGATCGCGTACTCGAACTCGTGCCAGAAGTGGCGCAGGAAGCCCTGCACCGGCCAGGCGGCGGCCTCGCCGAAGGCGCAGATGGTGTGGCCCTCGATCTGTCCGGCGGCGGCCTTGAGCATGTGCAGGTCGTCCATGGTCGCCTGACGCTCGACGATGCGGGTCAGCATGCGGTACATCCAGCCGGTACCCTCGCGGCACGGCGTGCACTGGCCGCAGCTTTCCTTGAAGTAGAAGCGCGCGATGCGCTGGCAGGCGCGCACCATGCAGGTGGTCTCGTCCATGACGATGACCGCGCCCGAGCCCAGACCCGAGCCAGCCTTTTGGATCGAGTCGTAGTCCATGGTGCAGCCCATCATCACCTCGCCCGGCAGCACCGGCATCGACGAGCCGCCCGGGATCACCGCCTTGAGCTTGCGGCCTCCGCGCACGCCGCCGGCCATGGCCAGCAGCTCGCTGAACGGGGTACCCAGGCGGATCTCGAAATTGCCCGGGTTGTTGACGTGGCCGGACACCGAGAACACCTTCGGGCCGCCGTTGTTGGGCTTGCCCAGACCCAGGAACCATTCGGGGCCGTTGCGGACGATGGCCGGCACCGAAGCGTAGGTCTCGGTGTTGTTGATCGTGGTCGGGCGGCCGAACAGACCGAAGTTGGCCGGGAACGGCGGCTTGAAGCGCGGCTGGCCCTTCTTACCCTCCAGCGACTCCATCAGCGCGGTTTCCTCGCCGCAGATGTAGGCACCGGCGCCGAGCGCGTTGTGGATGTCGATGTCCACGCCGCTGCCGAGTACGTCCTTGCCCAGCCAGCCGTGCGCATAGGCCTCCTTCAGCGCCTGCTCCATGCGCTCGAACGGCTCATGGTGGAACTCGCCGCGCATGTAGTTGTAGGCCACGGTCGCACCGGTGGCGTAACAGGCGATCGCCATCCCCTCGATCACCGCATGCGGGTTGAAGCGCAGGATGTCGCGGTCCTTGCAGGTGCCGGGTTCGGATTCGTCAGAGTTGCAGAGGATGTACTTCTGCCCCGGCGCGTTGCGCGGCATGAAGCTCCATTTCAGGCCGGTCGGGAAGCCCGCGCCACCGCGGCCGCGCAGACCAGACTGCTTGACCATGTCGATGATCTGCTCCTGCGGAATCTTCTCGGTGAGGATCCTGCGCAGGGCCTGATAGCCGCCGACCTTGAGGTAGTTCTCGTACGACCACGGCTCCTCGAAATGGAGCGTGTTGCGCACGACGTTGTGCTCTTCCGGAGCCGGACCGAACGGACCGCGAACCTGGTGATGCGCCATCTTGAATCACTCCAGTCCGTCGAGAATCTCATCCACCTTTTCGGGGGTGAGCTTCTCGTGGTAATGCCCGTTGACGACCATCATCGGCGCGCCGCAGCAGGCAGCCAGGCACTCTTCCTCGACCTTGAGGTAGATGCGGCCGTCCGGCGTGCTCTCGCCGTGCCTGATGCCGAGCTTGCGCTCGCAGTGGCGCACGATGTCCTCGGCGCCGTTGAGCCAGCAGCTGATGTTGGTGCAGATGGCGACGTTGTTGCGGCCGACCGGTCGGGTCTCGAACATCGAGTAGAAGGTCGCGACCTCGTAGGCCCACACCGGCGGGATGCCCAGGTACTTGGCCACCGCGGCGATCAGTTCGTCGCTGAGCCAGCCGCCGTTCTGCTCCTGCGCCGCCATCAGACCCTGGATCACCGCCGAGCGCTTGCGGTCGGGCGGGAACTTCGCCACCCAGTGGTCGATGTGCTGGCGGGTCCTGTCGCTCAGTGCGACCAGCGGATCCACGTGCCGGCAGGCCTCGAAATTACCGGTGGCCTTCATCGGTCGATCTCTCCGAAAACGATGTCGTAAGTGCCGATCATGGCGACCACGTCGGGCAGCATGTGGCCACTCACGATCGCGTCCATCGACGACAGGTGGGCGAAGCCCGGCGCCCGCAGCTTCAGGCGGAACGGCTTGTTGGCGCCGTCGGAGATGAGGTAGGCGCCGAACTCACCCTTGGGCGCCTCGACGGCGGCGTAGGCTTCGCCCTCCGGCACACAGTAGCCCTCGCTGAACAGCTTGAAGTGATGGATGAGGGCTTCCATGTCATCCTTCATCTCCTCGCGGGAGGGCGGCGCGACCTTGAAGTTCTTCACCATCACCGGGCCGGGATTGGCGCGCAGCCAGGCCACGCACTGCTTGATGATGCGGGCCGACTGGCGCATCTCCTCGACGCGCACCAGGTAGCGGTCGTAGCAGTCGCCCTGTACACCCACCGGGATGTCGAAGTCGACCTCGGCGTACTTGGCGTAGGGCTGCTTCTTGCGCAGATCCCAGGCGATGCCTGAACCGCGCAGCATCGGGCCGGTCATGCCCCAGGCCAGCGCCTGCTCCGGGCTGACCACGCCGATGCCGACGGTGCGCTGCTTCCAGATGCGGTTGTCGGTCAGCAGGGTCTCGTACTCGTCGACCTTGCCGAAGAAGTCGTCGCAGAAAGCGTCCAGGAAGTCGAGCAACGAGCCTTCGCGCCACTCGTTGCTGCGCTTGAGATCCTTACCCTTGCGCCAGGGCGACTCCTTGTACTGCGGCATCCGGTCCGGCAGGTCGCGATAGACGCCACCCGGACGGTAGTAGGTCGCGTGCATGCGCGCGCCCGACACCGCCTCGTAGACATCCATCAGCTCCTCGCGCTCGCGGAACGCGTACAGGAACAGCGCCATCGCGCCCAGGTCCAGGCCGTTGGAACCGATCCACATCAGGTGGTTGAGGATGCGCGTGACCTCGTCCATGCAGGTACGGATCCACTGCGCGCGCTCGGGCGGCTCGATGCCCAGCAGCTTCTCGATGGCGCGCACGTAGGCGTGCTCGTTGCACATCATCGAGACGTAGTCGAGACGGTCCATGTAGCCGATCGACTGGTTGAACGGCTTGGACTCGGCCAGCTTCTCGGTGGCGCGGTGCAACAGGCCCACGTGCGGGTCGGCGCGGCGCACGGTCTCGCCGTCCATCTCCAGCACCAGGCGCAGCACACCGTGCGCGGCCGGATGCTGGGGGCCGAAATTCATCGTGTAGTTGCGGATCTCCTGGGTCATGCGGAGCCCCTTACGGCTTGTCCGGCTGCTGCTCGGCCCGGGCCTGCTGCAGACGCGAATCGTGACGGATCACACGCGGCACCAGCACCCGCGGCTCGATGGAGACCGGCTCGTACACGACCCGCTTCCTGTCGGCGTCGTAGCGGACCTCGACGTTGCCGATCAGCGGGAAGTCCTTGCGGAACGGATGACCGACGAAACCATAGTCGGTCAGGATGCGGCGCAGGTCGGGGTGTCCCTCGAAGACGATGCCGAACAGATCGAAAGCCTCGCGCTCGAACCAGTTCACGCCAGGCCAGACCTCGACCAGCGAGGGCACCACCGGCAGCGATTCGTCGGCGGCGAAGCAGCGAAGCCGCAGACGGCGGTTGTGGTGGATGGAGAGCAGATGGACGACCACGGCGAAGCGCCTGTCCGGCCCCTTGCCGCGCGGACGCTCGGCCCAGGTGAAACGGCCCATCGCCTGGCCTTCGACGCCGCGGCTGAAGCCCTCGGAGGACACGTCGGTAGTGTCCCATTCGGCCTGACCGTAGCCGAGGTAGTCCACGCCGCACAGGTCGGTGAGCTGCTCGAAGCGCAGCTCGGGCTCGTCACGCAGCGCGCGGCAGACTTCGAGCCAGTGGTCGGGGGCGACCTCGATGGTGGTCTCGCCATGTGCCTGCACGACCGACAGCAGCTTGCCGTTGAAGCGTGCACGCAGGCGCTCGATGAAGGGGGTTGCTTGCTCGGCCATGGGCTTGGCGGGCAGTCCTGGATGTGTCGTGGGCGGCCGCGCTCAGCGCGCGATCGTGTTGGTGCGGCGGATCTTCTTCTGCAGCTGCAGGATGCCGTAGACCAGCGCCTCGGCGGTCGGCGGACAGCCGGGCACGTAGACATCCACGGGCACGATGCGGTCGCAGCCGCGCACCACGGCGTAGGAGTAGTGGTAATAGCCGCCGCCGTTGGCGCAACTGCCCATCGAGATGACCCACTTCGGGTCGGGCATCTGGTCGTAGACCTTGCGCAGCGCCGGGGCCATCTTGTTGACCAGGGTGCCGGCCACGATCATCACGTCGGACTGGCGCGGCGACGGGCGGAAAATGACGCCGTAGCGGTCCAGATCCAGGCGCGAGGCGCCGGCGTGCATCATTTCGACCGCGCAGCAGGCCAGGCCGAAGGTCATCGGCCACATCGAGCCGGTACGGGCCCAGTTGACCAGGGCATCGACGCTGGTGGTGACGAAGCCGCGCTCCAGCAGCGGGTTGTCGCCTTCGGGACGCAGGATGTCATCGACCCGGCCGATCGGCTCGGGGTTATGGAAGAACTCTTTCACTCCCATTCCAGCGCACCCTTCTTCCACTCGTAGACGAAGCCGATCACGAGGATGCCGAGGAACACGGCCATGGAGACGATCGCGGTCATGCCGATGTCGCGGAACACCACCGCCCACGGGAACAGGAACGCGATCTCGAGATCGAAGATGATGAACAGGATGGCGACGAGGTAATAGCGCACGTCGAACTGCATGCGCGCGTCCTCGAAGGCCTCGAATCCGCACTCGTACGGGGAGAGCTTCTCGCTTTCCGGACGCTGCGGACCGAGCAGCCAGCCCAGCACCAGCAGGGCCACGCCGATGACGGTGGAAACGAACAGGAAGAGCAGGATCGGCAGGTATTCGCCCAGCACGTGCGCCTCACATCGCGCCACAGGGGCGCATGCGCCGCGCCGCCCGTGCGGCGGGCGGCGCGCCGTCAGTTCAATCTGGTGCCCAAGGGGGGACTCGAACCCCCACGACTTGCGTCGCTACCACCTCAAGGTAGTGCGTCTACCAATTCCGCCACCTGGGCAGGTGTCGTTCCGGTTGCGCGAACCGCGCCGCGGAACCTCGCAAATTGTATCAGCCGATCAGTCCTGCGTGTCGTCTTCCGACGGCTCTTCTTCCGCAGGCGCCGCCGGCACCTCCGCCTGCACCGACTCCCCGGCCGGCGCGACCGGCACCTCGGCAGGCGTGGCGACCGCCGGCACGCGCCCCATCACACCCAGATCCTCGGCCGCCGGCCCGCGCACCGAACGGGTCGCGTACATGGCCATGCCGAGGCTCAGCGCGAAGAACACGATCGCGAGCCACTTGGTCGCCTTCGAGAGGAAGTTGGAGGCGCCGCGCGCACCGAACACGGTGGCCGAGGCACCGGCACCGAAACCGGAGCCCGCGGCCGCGCCGGCGCCGCGCTGCATCAGGATCAGTGCGATCATCGCCACGGCGACGATCAGGTACAGGATGGTGGCCAGCTGGATGAACATGTCGTATCGGCTCAGGCCGGCGCCGCGGCCGCGGCGATGGCCAGGAAATCGTTCGCGACGAGGGAGGCCCCCCCGACCAGACCGCCATCGACGTCCGGCTGGGCGAACAGCTCGGCCGCGTTGGCGGGCTTGACGCTGCCCCCGTACAGGATGGGCAGCGAGCCCGCAATATTAGCATCCATCGCCGCGACTTCGCCACGGATGAACGCGTGCACGTCCTGCGCCTGCTGCGGGGACGCGGTCCTGCCGGTGCCGATCGCCCACACCGGCTCGTAGGCCACCACGGCGTCGGCGAGGGCCCCGGCGCCGCCCAGGTCGAACACCGGTTCGAGCTGCCCGCGGATGACCCGCTCGGTCTGCCCGGCCTCGCGCTGCTCCAGGGTCTCGCCGACGCAGAGCACCGGGATCAGGCCGGCCTGCCTGGCGGCGATGAACTTCTCGGCCACCCGGCGACTGCTCTCGGCGTGGTACTGGCGGCGCTCGGAGTGGCCCACCAGCACGTAACGGCAGCCGATGTCGGCCAGCATCCGTGCCGACACCTCGCCGGTGTAGGCGCCTTGTACGTTCACGTCCACGTCCTGCGCGCCGAAGGCCAGCCCGCGGTCGCCGTAGCCGGCGATCAGTTCGGCCAGGTAGGGCAGCGGCGGGCAGACCACCAGCTCGACGCCGGCCGGTCGCGGCCCGGCCACCACCGCCTCGAGCAGTTCGCGGGCGAAGGTGCGGTCGCCGTGCAGTTTCCAGTTGCCGGCCACGATGCGTGCACGCATGGGAGGACTCCTTGCGGGAAAGCGCGGAAGGATAGCCGCCCCTCCCCCGGCCGCCAAGGCGATCGGCGTGACTTGCGTCAAGCCGGAGCGTCCGCGAGGCTGTCGCGGCCTCGACAGCACGAGAACCGCGCATGACTCCGACACTCCCCGGCCACGCCCTGATCACCGGCGCATCCAGCGGCATCGGCGCCGCCCTGGCCCGCGAATACGCGCACCGCGGCCATCCGCTGGTGCTGACCGCGCGACGCGCCGACCGGCTGCAGGCGCTGGCCGACGAGTTGTCCGCGCAGGTGCCTGTCGAGGTCATCGCGGCCGACCTGGCCGACCCCGGCACACCCTC
>JBEQAM010000107.1:0-6708 GCA_041640375.1 Rehaibacterium sp.
TTCCTGTTCCGCCGCGGTTTCGACCATGACTGCGTCCGTGGCGCCCTCCGCTTCGATTCCGACACCGATCCGTAGCCGGCAGGCGAATGACGGAACCGTGCCGCCGCGCATGAACTGCCCCGCAGTAAGTTGTCCGAGCGGGGCCATGGCCGCGACCCCATGGCACCGCGCCCTGCCCATCGCCGTCATGGCGGTTACCACGCGAGCGTCGGCTCCGCGTCCCTGCTACCCTTAACGGCTTTCGCGGCTCGTGCTTGCCTGCCCGGTTTTCCGGCCTCATCTTGGGGTGACGGCGGCACCGGCCGCCCTGCATTCCAGCCCCAGCCGACCCGCATGAAGACCACCAACGAAATCCGCCGGGATTTCCTCGAGTTTTTCCGCTCCAAGGGCCACGAAGTGGTGCCCTCCAGCCCGCTCGTGCCGGGCAACGACCCGACCTTGCTGTTCACCAACGCCGGCATGGTGCAGTTCAAGGACGTGTTCCTCGGCGCCGAGAAGCGCAGCTACAGGCGCGCCGTGTCCTCGCAGCGCTGCGTGCGCGCCGGCGGCAAGCACAACGACCTCGACCAGGTCGGCTACACCGCGCGCCACCACACCTTCTTCGAGATGCTGGGCAACTTCAGCTTCGGCGATTACTTCAAGCGCGACGCGATCGCCTACGCCTGGGAGCTGCTGACCGACGTGTGGGGCCTGCCGGCCGAGCGCCTGCTGGTGACCGTCTACCACACCGACGACGAGGCCTATGCCATCTGGAAGGACCAGATCGGCGTGCCGGCCGAGCGCATCATCCGCATCGGCGACAACAAGGGCGCCCCCTACGCCTCGGACAACTTCTGGCAGATGGCCGACACCGGCCCCTGCGGCCCGTGCACCGAGATCTTCTACGACCACGGTGCGCACATTCCGGGCGGCCCGCCGGGCTCGCCGGACGAGGACGGCGATCGCTTCATCGAGATCTGGAACCTGGTGTTCATGCAGTTCGACCGCCAGCCCGACGGCAGCCTGCTGCCGTTGCCGGCGCCGTGCGTAGACACCGGTATGGGC
This sequence comes from Rehaibacterium sp., assembly GCA_041640375.1. Classification (GTDB taxonomy): domain Bacteria; phylum Pseudomonadota; class Gammaproteobacteria; order Xanthomonadales; family Xanthomonadaceae; genus Rehaibacterium. Next base: position 1,045 of record JBEQAM010000107.1, read on the forward strand.
CTGGAGCGCGTCGCCGCCGTGCTGCAGCACGTGCACTCCAATTACGAGATCGACCTGTTCCAGGCGCTGATCCGCACCGCCGCCGAGCTCACCGGCACGCAGGACATGGACAACAAGTCGCTGCGCGTGATCGCCGACCACATCCGTGCCTGCAGCTTCCTGATCGTCGACGGCGTGCTGCCCAGCAACGAGGGACGCGGCTATGTGCTGCGCCGGATCGTGCGTCGCGCGGTGCGCCACGTCTGGAAGCTCGGCGCGCTGTCCGCCGAGGGCACGTTCTGGAAGATGGTCGCGCCGCTGGTCGCGCAGATGGGCGAGGCCTATCCCGAGTTGCGCGCCAGGCAGGCGATGGTGGAGCAGGCGCTGCGCGCCGAGGAGGCCGCTTTCGCGCAGACGCTCGATGCCGGCATGCAGCGGCTGGAAGGCTACCTGCAGAAAGGGCAGGGCAGCCTTGACGGTGAGGCGCTGTTCCAGCTCCACGACACCTATGGCTGCCCGCCCGACCTGATCGTCGACATCCTGCGCGAGAAGAACGCCGCGCTGGCCGACGGCGCGATGGCGCAGTACGAGGCGCTGATGGACCAGCAGCGCGAGCGCGCCCGCGCCGCCAGCAAGTTCGCCGGCGCCAATGCCCTGCCTGCCGAGTGGGTGGCGAAGCTGGCGCCGACCGAGTTCCTCGGCTACCAGTCGCTGAGCGCGGACGACTGCCGCGTGGTCGCGCTGGTGAAGGACGGCAAGCCGGTCGAGCGGCTCGACGCCGGCGAGGACGGCGTGGTGATCCTGCACCACACGCCGTTCTACGCCGAATCCGGCGGCCAGGTCGGCGATGCCGGTGTGCTCGAAGCGCAGGGCGTGCGCTTCGAGGTCGCCGACACACAGAAATTTTCGGCGGTCTTCCATGGCCATGTCGGTCGCCTCGCCAGCGGCACGATTCGCCTCGGTGATTCGCTGGCCGCGCATGTGGACGGCGCGCGCCGCGCCGCCATCGTGCTCAACCACTCGGCCACCCACCTGCTGCACGCCGCGTTGCGCCAGGTGCTCGGCGAACATGTGCAGCAGAAGGGCTCGCTGGTGGCGCCCGACCGGCTGCGCTTCGACTTCTCGCATTTCCAGGCGGTTTCACCGGCGCAGCTGGCCGAGATCGAGACGCTGGTCAATGCGCAGATCCGCCGCAACAGCGAGGCCGAAGTGCATCACATGGGCATGCAGGAAGCGCTGGACTTCGGCGCCATGGCGCTGTTCGGCGAGAAGTACGGCGAACGGGTGCGCGTGCTGCGCATGGGCGAATTCTCCACCGAGCTGTGCGGCGGTACCCATGTGTCGCGCACCGGCGACATCGGCCTGTTCAAGATCGTCTCCGAAAGCGGCGTCGCCGCCGGCGTGCGCCGCATCGAGGCGGTGACCGGGCAGGGCGCGCTCGACCATATCGCCGAGCAGGAGCGCCGGCTGGCCGAGGTGGCGGCGTTGCTGGGCGGCAGCAGTGCCGATGTGGTGGACAAACTCCGCCAGCTGTTCGAGCGGCAGAAGAAACTCGAGCGCGAGCTGGAGTCGCTCAAGGCCAGGGCGGCTGCCGGCGCGACGGCGGACCTCGCCGCCGCCGCCGCCGAGGTCGGCGGGGTGAAGGTGGTGGCCGCGCGTCTGGAAGGTTTGGATCCCAAGGCCTTGCGCGAGGCGGTCGACCAGCTCAAGCACAAGCTCGGCGATACGGTGGTTCTGCTGGCGGCCGCCAGCGAAGGCAAGGCCGCGCTGGTGGCGGGCGTGAACGGTGCCGCGCTGGGCAAGGTCAAGGCTGGCGAACTTCTGTCCCATGTCGCCGGTCAGATCGGGGGCAAGGGCGGCGGCCGTCCCGACATGGCCCAGGGTGGTGGCGAGGACGGTCCGGCGCTGGTCAAGGCGCTGGAAGGTGTCCGCGACTGGGTGGCTCGGCGGCTGCAGTGACTTGCGGCGATTGCGCAGGCGATGATCGCTTCGTTACCATGCGGTCGCCGCCCGTCGGGCGGGGATGAAGGAGCGCCGCGGGCTGTGCCGCTGTAGCGGTCGGTCGCGGACCCGGCGCACGGATGTACCGGGCAAGGAGACCACGCAATGCTTATTCTCACCCGCCGGGTAGGCGAAACCCTCATGATCGGCGACTCGGTCACCGTTACGGTGCTCGGCGTCAAGGGCAACCAGGTGCGTATCGGCATCACCGCGCCCAAGGATGTCGCCGTCCACCGCGAAGAGATCTATCAGCGCATCCACCGCGAAGGTGAGTCGCAGAGCGGGGATGGCGAGTCCGGTTTGCCGCCGAAAGGCTGAACCGGTATCCTTTGCGCCCGTCGCGTCGCAGTGGCGACCAGACGATTCCCCGGAGAGATGCCCGAGAGGCCGAAGGGGCTCCCCTGCTAAGGGAGTATAGGGTCAAAAGCTCTATCGAGGGTTCGAATCCCTCTCTCTCCGCCAGACACGACGAAGGCCCCATCAGGGGCCTTCGTCGTGTCTGGCGGGTGGTGTCGCTGCACACTGCGCGCGAAGTCTCCGCGCCTATCTCCACATTCCCCGGCCCACAGCCGTGGGTCGCCTCCCTCGACTCAGGCGCGGGGCTCGACTCCGGCATCCGGTCGCCTGTGTGCTTGGCTGCGTCAGTCACGGCGCCGGAAGTTGCGGTCGGGCAGTGGACGCAGGGTCTGCGGCGCGGGTCGAACCTCGCATGGCGGTCGCCGCTCGCCTCGCACTTGCGGCAGGCGCCGTGTCGGCGGAAGGAGACGGTGTGACCAACAGAATGAGTCGCGAGCAGCCGCGGAAAAATCTCTCGTGGGCGTTGACGATCTCGGATTCATGCCCCATAATTTCGCTCCTTCGCGCCCGTAGCTCAGCTGGATAGAGCACCAGGCTACGAACTTGGTGGTCGGGAGTTCGAATCTCTCCGGGCGCGCCATAAAGCGAACAAGGGCCCGCCGGCAACGGCGGGCCCTTTTTCGTTCGTGCTCGGGCATGCCGTCCGATCGACTTGCGGGCTGGCCTCGGGCTGGTCCACGCCCCGTCTGCGGCGCTCCTGGCCATGCCGGGAGCGAACGCGGCGCGGCAACCGGGTTCCGTCGTGGGTCGGGTGTTCGTTTGCGGCGCTCGGACGCGCGACGCACGGAGGCGTCCGCAGGCGCAAAAGCCGCAAGCCCCTCCGCAGAGGGGCTTGGGCGCTGTCTGGCTGATGTCGTCGAGGCTTACCAGATCACCACGCGCGCATCGCCTTCGCGCAGCATTGGGTCGCCGCTTTCACAGCCGAAGGCCGCGGCGAAGGCCGGCATGTTCGACGGTGCGCCGATGGCGCGGAAGTTCGCCGGGGCATGCGAGTCGGTGTTCAGCCGCACCTTCAGCTCGGCCTCGGTGAAGTTGCGCCGCCACACGGTGGCCCAGTTCATGAAGAAGCGCTGGCTCTGGGTGAAGCCCTCGATCATCGGGTCGCTGAAGCCTTCGCCCTGGGCGCGGCGCATGGCGTCGTAGGCGACGGTGAGGCCGCCCAGGTCGGCGATGTTCTCGCCCAGCGTCAGCCGGCCGTTGACGAACAGACCGGGCAGGGCCTCGTAGCCGTCGAACTGCTCGACCAGGATCGCGGTGCGGGCCTCGAAGGCGGCGCGGTCTTCGTCGGTCCACCAGTTCTCGAAGTTGCCGGCGGCGTCGAACTTGCTGCCCTGGTCGTCGTAGCCGTGGATCATCTCGTGGCCGATCACCGCGCCGATGCCGCCGTAGTTGAGGGCGTCGTCGGCCTCGGGGTCGAAGAACGGCGGCTGCAGGATCGCGGCGGGGAAGACGATCTCGTTGCGGGTGGAGTTGTAATAAGCGTTGACCGTCTGCGGCGACATGAACCACTCCTTCCGGTCCACCGGCTTGCCGATCTTGTCGAGCATGTAGCGGTAGTTGAAGGCGGCGGCGGCCAGCGCGTTGCCGGCGTAGCTGTCGGCCGAGACCTGCAGGCCGCTCCAGTCGCGCCACTGCTCCGGGTAACCGATCTTGGGCGTGAAGGTGCTCCACTTCTCCAGAGCCTTGGCCTTGGTCTCGTCGCTCATCCAGTCCAGGTTCTCGAGCCGATGCCTGAGCGCTTGGCTGAGGTTGTCGACCAGCCGCTCCATCTTGGCCTTGGATTCGGGCGGGAAGGCGACCTGCACGTAGAGCTGGCCCAGCGCCTCGCCCATCGCGCCGTTGAGGTTGTTCAGCACGCGCTTCCAGCGCTCCTGCATCTGCTGCTGGCCGCGCAGGGTCTTGCCGTAGAAGGCGAAGTGCTGCGCCTCCAGTGCGGCGGTGAGATAAGGCGCGGCGGCATCGATGGTCTTGAAGCGCAGGTAGGCCTGCCAGTCGGCCGCCGGGGTGTCGGCCAGCATGGCGTTCACCTCCCGGAAGAAGCCGGGCATGGCCAGCGAGAACATCTCCGGCCGTGCCACGCCGATGCCGTCGAAGAAGGCGGTCCAGGAGAAGTTCGGGGTCAACGCGTCGGCCTCGGCGAGCGAGACCGGGTTGTAGCGCTTGGCCGGGTCGCGCAGTTCCACACGCGGCAGCGAGGCCTGGGCCAGACGGGTTTCGAAGGCCAGCACCTGCTGCGCTTGGCGGGCGGCGGATTCGGGCTCGACGCCGGCCAGCTCCAGCGTCCGGCTCACGTGCTCGACGAAAGCGGTGCGGATGCGCCGGTAATCCTCGCGGTCCTCCAGGTAGTAGGCGCGCTCGGGCAGCGACAGCCCGCCCTGGCCGGCGTAGGCGATCACCATTTCGGAGTTCTTGAAGTCGGCATTGGCGCCGAAGCCGAACAGCATGCCGCGGCCCTGTGCGTAAGCCTCGCGTAGGAAGGCGGCCACGTCCTCGCCCGAGGCCAGGGCGTCGATCCGCGCCAGGATCGGCGCGATCGGCGTCACGCCGGCGGCTTCGATCGCGGCCTCGTCCATGCCGGCGGCGAAAAAGTCACCGACCTTGCGCTCGACCGTGCCGGCCGGGGCATCGCCAGCCATCGCCGCCTTGGCGATCGCGTGCTGGATCTGCAGCGAGCGCTCGCCCAGCAGTTCGAAGCTGCCCCAGGTGGTGCGGTCGGCCGGTACCGGATTGGCGGCCAGCCACTTGCCGTTGACATGGGCGTTGAAGTCGCGGCAGGCCGGCACGGACGGATCCAGGTCGGCGGCCTGCAGCCGGTTCACCGGCGCGGTGATGGCCGACAGGTCGATCCCGAGCGGGGGGCTCGGGGTGGCGGTCTGTGTCTGTTCGCCGGACGAGCAGCCGGCGAGGGCGACGAGGATGGCGATGGGGAGGGCGGAGCGCACGCGGTGCTTCATTTCTTCTCCTGGGCGCAGGGTGCGAAAGGGGGGGCGAAGACCAGCCACCCTAGGCCTTGCCTGGGGGTGGGATATGTGTCGAAAGTCATGGGTGTGGCTGTCCGCCGCCGCAATGCAAACGGCCCGGGAGATCCCGGGCCGTCGGCATGGACCGCCGAGCGTGCGCGGCCTACCAGATCACCACGCGCTGCTCGCCCTCGCGCACCATCGGGTCGCCGCTTTCGCAGCCGAAGGCCGCGGCGAAGGCCGGCATGTTCGACGGCGCGCCGATGGCGCGGAACGGCGCCGGGGCGTGCGGGTCGGTGGTCAGGCGGACCTTGAGTTCCTCGTCCTTGAAGTTGCGGCGCCAGACGGTGGCCCAGTTCATGAAGAA
>JBEQAM010000108.1:0-6699 GCA_041640375.1 Rehaibacterium sp.
CGCCGCCCTCGTACAGCCAGCCGTTCATCTCCTGCGCGTTGAGGCCGAACGGCACCGCGCAGAAGAACGGCGCGGCGGCGGCCTTGCCCTTCCAGTAGTAACTGGCCGAGTGACCCATCTCGGCGGTGCCGCGCGACACCGCGTCGAACACCTCGAACGGCGGCACCAGCTCGCCGCCGCCGTACACGCGCACCCGCAGCCGACCGCCGGAAGCCTTGGTGATCATCTCGCCCAGCAAGGCCGCGCCGGTGCCCAGCCCGGGCAGATTGGCCGGCCAGGAGGTGACCATCTTCCAGCTCAGCCGCACGTCGGAGGCCGTGCCGGCCGGGCCGTGCTCGCGCGCCCCACAGGCCGCCAGCCCCGCGGCCACCGCCGCCAAACCCGTGCCGCGCAGAAGATCACGTCGCTTCATGGCTTCACTCCCCGGATGCGTGGACGCCGAAGTGTAGCCGAGCCCCGCATGCGCCGGAGAAGCGGCCGCCGTTCGCGCGCAGACGCCGCCCCGCATCTCCGACCTGCGCCGCCCCACGAACTCGACCTCGCCGCCGACGATAGCCACCGCCTGCACGGGGCGCGGCGGGCGCACGAAAGGCATGAGCCGGTGACGCCATGCCGCGCCACATCGGCGCGGCCCGCGCCTCACGCCACCTGCAGGTTGGCGTAGGCCAGCACCAGCCACTTGGGGCCGACGTCGTCGAAGTTGACCTGTACGCGGGCATGGCTGCCGGCGCCTTCGTAGTCGATGACGGTGCCGTGGCCGAAGCTGGGATGCACGACCTGCTGGCCGAGCTTCAGGCCACCGGTGTCGGCCGGCTCGGCGAAGCGGCCGGAAAACGCCGGCCGCGAGACCTGCACTTTCGGCCGCACCTCGTGCAGCAGCGCCGAGGGGATCTCGCGCAGGAAGCGCGACGGCTGGCCGTAGGTGTCCATGCCGTGGATGCGGCGCGTCTCGGCGTAGCTCAACACGAGCTTCTGGCGGGCGCGGGTGATGCCGACGTAGGCGAGGCGGCGCTCCTCTTCCAGTCGGCCGGACTCCTCCAGCGAGCGGCTGCTCGGGAACAGCCCCTCTTCCAGGCCGACCACGAACACCAGCGGGAACTCCAGGCCCTTGGCGCTGTGCAGGGTCATCAACTGCACGCCTTCGGCGCCGGCCTCGGCCTGGCCCTCGCCGGCCTCCAGCGAGGCGTAGGCGAGGAAGGCCACCAGTTCGGGCAGGTTCTCCAGCTCGTCCTCGTCGCTGCGGACGAAGCGGCTGGCGACCGAGACCAGTTCGTCGAGGTTGTCGGTGCGCGAATCGAGCGCGCCCCTGGACTCGTTGGCGTAGTGCTCGCGCAGGCCCGAGCGCAGCAGCACGTGGTCGATCTGTTCGGGCAGGGGCAGGGCGCGGAGCTCGTCGGCCAGTTTGTCGATCAGCTCGACGAAGCCGCGCAGGGCGTTGCGGGCGCGGGCGGCGAGCGCGTCGCCGGACGTCAACACCAGCGCCGCCTCCCACAACGGGATCGCCCGGCCACGCGCCAGCCGCCGCACCTCGTCCAGCGTGCGGCTGCCGATGCCGCGCGCCGGCGTGTTCACCGCGCGCTCGAAAGCGGCATCGTCGGCACGATTGGCCACCAGTCGCAGGTAGGCCAGCGTGTCCTTGATCTCGGCGCGCTCGAAGAAGCGGAAGCCGCCGTAGACGCGGTAGGCGATGCCCTCGCGCTGCAGCGTCTCCTCGAACGCGCGCGACTGCGCGTTGGAGCGGTACAGCACCGCGCAGTCGCCGTGACTGCCGCCCTCGCGCACCCACTGGCGGATGCGCTCGACCACGAAGCGCGCCTCGTCGATCTCGTTGTAGGCGGCGTACAGGTCGATCGGCTCGCCCTCGCCGGCGTCGGTCCACAGCTGCTTGCCGAGCCGGCCGGGGTTGTGCGCGATCACCGCGTTGGCGGCGCCGAGGATGTTGGCGCTGGAGCGGTAGTTCTGTTCCAGCCGGATGGTCCTGGCGCCCGGGTAGTCGCGCAGGAAGCGCTGCATGTTCTCGACCCGCGCGCCACGCCAGCCATAGATGCTCTGGTCGTCGTCGCCGACGATGAACACGTGCCCGCTGTCGCCGGCCAGCACGCGCACGAAGGCGTACTGGATGGCGTTGGTGTCCTGGAACTCGTCGATCATCAGCTCGCGGAAGCGCTGCCGGTAGTGGTGCAGCAGCGGCGGGTGCTGCAGCCACAGCTCGTGCGCACGCAGCAGCAGCTCGGCGAAATCGACCAGTCCGGCGCGGTCGCAGCGCTCCTGGTAGGCGGCGTAGACGCGCACCATGGTGTCGAGGAAATAGTCGCCGCCGACCTGGATGTGCTGCGGACGGCGGCCTTCGTCCTTCTGCGCGTTGATCCACCACACCGCCTGGCGCGGCGGGAAGCGGCCCTCGTCGAGATCCAGCTCCGCCAGCAGGCGCTTGACCAGCCGCTGCTGGTCGTCGGCGTCGAGCACCTGAAAGGACTCGGGCAGCTTGGCCTCCTGCCAGTGCAGGCGCAGCAGGCGGTGGGCGAGGCCGTGGAAAGTGCCGATCCACATCCCGCGCGTGCCGTGGCGCAGCATCTGCTCGGCGCGCTGGCGCATCTCGCCGGCGGCCTTGTTGGTGAAGGTGACCGCCATCATCGCGTGCGCCGGCACGCGCTCGACCTCGTTCAGCCAGGCCAGGCGATGGGTGAGCACGCGGGTCTTGCCGGAACCGGCGCCGGCCAGTACCAGGTAATGGCCGGGCGGCGCGGAGACGGCCTCGCGCTGCGCGGGGTTCAGCGCGTCGAGCAGGTGGGAGACATCCATCCGCGCATTGTACCGGCCCGCCGCGCGGGGTCCGCCGCGTGGATCACTTGCCGCGGACGATGCCCACCAGCAGGCCGACGCCGCCGAGCACCATCAGCGCATAGCCGAGCCGATGATCGGGGCGCTTTTCCTCGGTGACGGTCAGCGAGGCGTCGCCGATCCGCAGCACTTCCTTGCTGTCCTTGAACGTGAACAGGCCGGCCGTGACCAGCGCGCCGGCCACCAGCAGCGCGGCGCCGGCGATCAGGAACACATTGCGCATGGGGAGCTCCTGTGCGTCGCCCGGGACGGGCCTGCCGAGACTAATCCCGGCGCGCGGGCCCTGCCAACTGCACCGGCTCCAGCCGCACGCCGGGCAAGCCGAGCACGTAGTCGGCGCCCATCAGCTTCGAGGGCGTGTAAAAGCCGCCGGGGGGCGGCGATTGCCGCAGCAGGCGCTCGACGATGCCCAGCGCCGCGCTCACGGTGAGGTCGTAGCCGTTCGGCGTGCGCAGGATCCGCTGCGCGCTGCGCCCGGCGGCGTCGCGCACGATGCCCCAGATCACGCAGCCGGTGCGCGCGCGGGTCTGCTCGGACGGGCCGCGCACCTTCTTCGCCACCTGCCGCTTGAGCAGGGCCTGTATCGGCCCCCAGCCCAGCAGCGGGCCGAGCAGGCGCAATCGGCGCAGTCGCGCCACCGTCGCCGGCGGTACCGCCATGTACACCTCGATGTCGGGGATGTCGGTGGACAGCCAGGCGGTGTAGACGTCGCCCCAGGGAATCGTCACCGCGGTGCGGGTCTCGCCGTCGCGCTCGAAGTGGCGCACCTTCCAGGCCAGCGGCACCTTCCGGAGCGCGCCGTGCTTGCGCACCCGGCCACCCTTGCCCAACCCCTCGACGCTGGTGATCGCGGTGCCCGGGCTCGGCCCGCCGCCGGCCTCGAAGGCCAGCACCAGCGCGTTCGCCTCCGGCAGATCGCGCTTGAGCAGCGCGGCGAGGCAATCGGTCGGCACCACGTCGAAGCCGGCGCCCGGCAGCACCACGATGCCGGCCAGCCTGGCGTCGGCATGGGCCATGTGGCAGTGCTCGAAGACCTCGATCTCGCCGGTGATGTCCAGGTAGTGCGCGCGTGCCGCCAGGCAGCCGCGCAGCATCGGCGCGCAGGTGGCCGAGAACGGCCCCGCGCAGTTGAGCACCAGGCCGATGTGATTGAGCCCCTCGCGCACGGCGGCATCGTTGTCGAGCGCGAACGCGCGCCAGGGCAGGCCGAGTGCGGTGGCCAGGCGCTCGACCGCCGCGGCGTCGCGCCCGGCCAGCACCGGCCTAAGCCCGCGTCGCACCGCCTCGTGGGCGATCAGCCGGCCGGTGTAGCCGTTGGCGCCGTAGATCATCCAGTCCATCGCAGACTCCTCGGAAACTCGTGCCGACGGGCGGCCAGCCTGCGCTCATCGTCGCGTCGATGCCAGCAGCCGACGGAAATACCAGGCCGGCAGCCAGCGCTTGATCCGCCAGCGCAGCGCCTCGCGCCGGGTGGGGAAAATCAGGAACTCGCCGCGCTCGGCGGCGGCGAACAGCCGGTCGGCGACCTCATCCAGGCGGTCGGGCGCCCGGGCCATCATCCGTTCCGCGGTCTCGCGCACGCGGGCGTCGCCGCGCCAGTTTTCCAGCAGGTTCGTCCGGAAGAACGCCGGACAGGCCACCGAGACGGTCACGCCTTGGCCGGCCACCTCGGCGCGCAACTGTTCGGACAAGGCCACCACGCCGGCCTTGGCCACGCCGTAGCTCATGACGCCGGGCGCGCCGGCCAGCGCGGCGAAGCTGGCGATGTTGACGATCTGCCCGCGCCCGCGCGCCAGCATGCCGGGCAGGAACAGGCGGCAGCCGCGCACCACGCCGAGCAGGTTGATCTCCAGCACCTCGCGCCATTCCTCGATCGTGGTGTCGACCAGGCAGCCGCCGCTGGCGATGCCGGCGTTGTTGACCAGCACGTCGAGCCGCTGCCAGCGGCACATCAGGGTGTCGTGCAGCGCGCGCATCGAGGCGTCGTCGCCGACGTCGGCGACGAGCGCGACATGGCCCTCACCGGGCAACAGGGCAGCGGTTTCCTCGGCGCGCTCGAAACGCCGGTCGACGCAGGCCACGATGTCGCCCGCGGCGGCGTAACGCCGTGCCAGGGCTCGCCCGAGCCCGCTGCCCGCCCCGGTGATCAGCACCTGCCGTCCTGCCATCCGGCCCGCTCCGCCCCGCGTGATAGGCTCGGGAGCATACCAATACGCTTGGGACCGCTCCGTGCACGATCCCCTGTTCGACCTGCGCGGCAAGACCGCACTGGTGACCGGCGCCTCGCGCGGCATCGGCGAGGCCATCGCGCGCCTGCTCGCCGCCCACGGCGCGTACGTGGTCTGCAGCAGCCGCAAGCTGGACGCCTGCGAGGCGGTCGCCGCGGCCATCCGCCACGACGGCGGCCGGGCCGAGGCGCGGGCGATGCACGTCGGCGACCCCGCCGCGATCGAGGCGCTGTTCGCCGCGCTCGACGCCGCCGGCCAAGCGCCCGACATCCTGGTCAACAACGCCGCCGCCAACCCGTACTTCGGCCCGGCGCTGGACATGGACCTGGCCGCCTGGGACAAGACCGTCGAGGTCAACCTGCGCGGCTACTTCTGGACCACCGTGCAGGCGGCGCGGCGGATGCGGGCGAAGGGCGGCGGCGCGATCATCAACATCGCCTCGGTCAACGCCCGCCGCGCCGCGCCCGGGCAACTGGTCTACTCGCTGACCAAGGCCGGCATCGTCAACATGAGCGAGGGCTTCGCCAAGGAGCTGGCGCCGCACGGCATCCGCGTCAACGCCATCCTGCCCGGCCTGACCGAGACGAAATTCGCCGCCGCGCTCACCGGCGACGAGAAGGTCATGGCGACGATGCGCCGGCTGATCCCGCTCGGCCGCGCCGCGCAGCCCGGCGAGATCGCGCCGATGGCGCTGTTCCTCGCCAGCCCGGCGGCGAGCTACGTCACCGGCGGTGCCTTCGTGGTCGATGGCGGCTATCTGGCCTGACGGCCCACGGTCGCGGCGACGCGCTCCTGCGCATCCCGACTCCCGGCGCCTGAGATTCCCGGCCCGGCTCGGGTACCCTTGCCGGACACCCAGGCCGAACCGACGAAGCAATGAAGCGATTCCTGCTCCTCGCCGCAATGACGCTCGCCCCCGCCGCACACGCCGAAAGACTCACCCTGGAAGCCATCACCGGCGACGCCCCGCTGTCCGGGCCGACGCTGACCAAGCCGGCGATCTCGCCGGATGGCCGCCGCGTCACCTTCCTGCGCGGCAAGGACGAGGATCGCCACCGGCTCGACCTGTGGGAGTACGACATCGCCAGCGGGCAGGCACGCCTGCTGGTCGATTCGCGCACGCTGCTGCCCGGGGAAGAAACGCTTTCGGACGAGGAGAAGGCGCGCCGCGAGCGCCAGCGCATCGCCGGCCTGTCCGGCATCGTCGAATACCAGTGGGCGCCGGACGGCCGCCGCCTGCTGTTCCCGCTCGGCGGCGAGCTGTACCTGTACGACCTGCAGGCCGGCGAAGGCGTCGACCCGGTGCGCCGGCTCACCGCCGGCGAGGGCTTCGCCACCGACCCGAAGATCTCGCCGCGCGGCGGCTTCGTCAGTTTCGTGCGCGGCCGCAACCTGTGGGTGGTCGATCTGGCCGACGGCAAGCAGATCCAGCTCACCCGCGACGGCTCCGACACCATCGGCAACGGCGTCGCCGAGTTCGTCGCCGACGAGGAGATGGGCCGTCACACCGGCTACTGGTGGGCGCCGGACGACTCCGCCATCGCCTTCGTCCGCATCGACGAGTCGCCGGTGCCGATCCGGCGCCGCTTCGAGATCCATGCCGACCGCACCGAGATCGTCGAACAGCGCT
>JBEQAM010000109.1:0-6681 GCA_041640375.1 Rehaibacterium sp.
GGCGAGCTGAGCGCGCCCGAGTCCACCGCCCGGGCCGGCGGCCCGCCGGCCAGTGCCAGCGGCGGCCTGCTCGGGCTGGTGGTGGAGGACCTGACCGCCGAACAGCGGCAGGAGCTCGGCCTGAAGGCCGACGAGGGCGTGCTGGTAACCCAGGTCACCGGGCTGGCGGCACGCCGCGCCGGCCTGCAGCCGGGCGACGTGATCCTGATGGTCGGCCGCACCGCGGTTGGCAGCGCCGCCGCCTTTGCCAAGGCCACCGAGGGCGTGAAGGCCGGCGACGCGGTGATGCTGCTGGTACGCCGCGACGGCCAGACCAGCTTCATCGCCGTGACCCCGCGCGGGGACGGCTGATTGCACCGGCGCGGGGCCGCCACGGCGGCTCCGCGCATCTGTGCTGCGGCGAGCCGGGGGGGCAGGCCCCGGGCTCGGCCCCGGCCGTGCGATAATGCCCCGTTTACCACGACCCTCCAGGCCGGCGGCTACGCCCTACTCGATGCAGCACATCCGCAACTTCTCGATCATCGCCCACGTGGACCACGGCAAGTCCACGCTGGCCGACCGCATCATCCAGATCTGCGGCGGCCTCGCCGAGCGCGAAATGGAAGCCCAGGTGCTCGACTCCAACCCCATCGAGCGCGAGCGCGGCATCACCATCAAGGCGCAGTCGGTGTCGCTGCCGTACAAGGCGCGCGACGGGCAGGTCTACCAGCTCAATTTCATCGACACCCCGGGCCATGTCGACTTCAGCTACGAGGTCAGCCGCTCGCTGGCCGCCTGCGAGGGCGCGCTGCTGGTGGTCGATGCCGCCCAGGGCGTGGAGGCGCAGTCGGTCGCCAACTGCTACACCGCCGTGGAGCAGGGGCTGGAAGTGGTCCCGGTACTCAACAAGATCGATCTGCCCACCGCCGACATCGACCGCGTCAAGGACGAGATCGAGGCAGTGATCGGCATCGACGCCGCCGACGCGATTCCGATCAGCGCCAAGACCGGCCAGGGCGTGGTCGACGTGCTCGAGGCCATCGTCGCCCGCATCCCGCCGCCCAGGCCGCGCGATACCGACCGGCTGCAGGCCCTGATCATCGACTCGTGGTTCGACAACTACCTGGGCGTGGTCTCGCTGGTGCGGGTGATGCAGGGTGAGATCAGGCCCGGTGACAAGATCCTGGTCATGTCCACCGGGCGCACCCATCAGGTCGACAAGGTCGGCGTGTTCACGCCCAAGCGGCTGGTGAAGGACGCGCTGCTGCCGGGCGAAGTGGGCTGGCTCACTGCCTCGATCAAGGACGTGCACGGCGCGCCGGTGGGCGACACGCTCACGCTGGCTTCGGCGCCGGCCGACAAGCCGCTGCCCGGTTTCCAGCAGATGCAGCCGCGCGTGTTCGCCGGCCTGTTCCCGGTGGTGGCCGACGACTACCCGGCGTTGCGCGAGGCGCTGGAGAAGCTGCGCCTGAACGACGCCGCGTTGCAGTTCGAACCGGAAAGCTCCGAGGCGATGGGCTTTGGTTTCCGCTGCGGGTTCCTCGGCATGCTGCACATGGAGATCGTGCAGGAGCGGCTGGAGCGTGAGTACGACCTCGACCTGGTCACCACTGCGCCGACAGTGGTCTACGAGGTGCTGCTCACCGACGGCACCACGATGCCGCTGGACAACCCGGCCAAGCTGCCGCCGGCAAACAGGATCGAGGAGATCCGCGAGCCGATCATCCGCGCCAACATCCTCACACCGCCCGATTACGTGGGCAACGTGATCACCCTGTGCGAGGAGAAACGCGGCAGCCAGATCGGCATCAACTACATGGGCAGCCAGGTGCAGATCAGCTACGAGCTGCCGATGGCCGAAGTGGTGCTGGATTTCTTCGACAAGCTCAAATCGGTGTCGCGCGGCTACGCCTCGCTGGACTACCACTTCCTGCGCTTCCAGGCGGGCCCGTTCGTGCGCGTGGACATACTGATCAACGGCGATAAGGTCGACGCGCTGTCGATCATCTGCCACCGTGCCAACGCCGACCGTCGCGGCCGCGAGATCGCCGAAAAGATGCGCGAACTGATTCCGCGGCAGATGTTCGACGTCGCCATCCAGGCGGCGATCGGCTCGCAGATCATCGCCCGCACCACGGTCAAGGCGCTGCGCAAGAACGTGCTGGCCAAATGCTATGGTGGCGACATCACCCGCAAGAAGAAGCTCCTCGAAAAGCAGAAGGAGGGCAAGAAGCGGATGAAGCAGGTCGGCCGGGTAGAAATCCCGCAGGAGGCCTTCCTGGCGGTATTGCAGGTGGACAAGTAGCCGGGGGTCGGGAATGCGGAGCCGGAAGCCGGCAGGCATTTCGCCGCGCGCGCACTGTCACCATCTGCGGGCTCTCCGATTCCCGATTTCCGGTTGCCGGTTTCCGGCTTATTCCCATATTCCATTCCCGGCTCCGAAGGAGCATCCGTGAGCGTAGATTTCGCCACCGTCCTGGTACTGTTGTCCGCCCTGACCGGCGGCATCTGGCTGTTCGACCGGCTGCTGTTCGCCAAGCGCCGCGCGGCGCGCGTGGCCTCGGGCGAGGCCAGGGAGCCGGTCGTCGTCGAGTACGCCCGCTCGCTGTTCCCGGTCATCTTCATCGTGCTGCTGGTGCGGTCGTTCATCGCCGAGCCGTTCCGCATCCCGTCCAGCTCGATGATGCCCACCCTGCTGATCGGCGACTTCATCCTGGTCAACAAGTTCGCCTACGGCCTGCGCCTGCCGGTGACCCACACCAAGATCGTGCCGCTGGGGCAGCCCGCGCGCGGTGACGTGGTGGTGTTCCGCTATCCGGTCAATCCGCGCCAGGACTACATCAAGCGGATCGTCGGCCTGCCCGGTGACCAGATCGCCTATCGCGACAAGACCATCTACGTGAACGGCGAGCCGGTCGCCAGCGAGCCGGTCGGCCGCTACATCGGCGTCGGCAGCGGTCGCGACATGACCGGCGCGCTGCTGCAGCGCGAGCGGCTGGGCGAGCGCGAGCATCTGATCCTGCAGCGCGACAATGCCCCGGCCTTCATCCGCGGCGACGGCAGCTGGCACGTGCCCGAAGGCCATTATTTCGTCATGGGCGACAATCGGGATAATAGCGAGGACAGCCGGTTCTGGGGTTTCGTGCCGGAGGGCAACCTGGTCGGCAAGGCGTTCGTGGTATGGATGAACTGGGACAGCCGCGCCGGTGGCATCGACTTCTCCCGCATCGGCACGGTCATCCGCTAAGCTCACGCCCAGGCGGCTCAGCCCAAGGGGAGCGACATGAAGGGGAACATCCAAACCAGGCAGCGCGGCATCACCCTGATCGGTTTCATCATCGTGATGGCCGTGGTCGGCTTCTTCGCCTTTCTGGCAATGCGACTGGTGCCGGTGTACGCCGAGTACTACAACGTGGTCAGCGCCATGAAGGGCGTTGCCGCCGAGCCGGGCGTCGCCAACATGGAGCCGAACCGGGTGCGCGACCTGCTCGACCGCCGCTTCAACATCAGCTACGTCGAGAGCGTCAAGCGCGAACACATCAAGATCACCCGCGACTCGAGCGGCTATCGGCTCAACATCAAGTACGAAGTGCGTGGCCCGTTGTTCTACAACCTCGACTTCGTGGCCAGTTTCGACAAGACCGTGGATCTGACGCGCGGTGGCGGCGGCTGACGTCTTCGGCCACCGGTTCGCCAACCCCGGTCTGCTGCGGCAGGCGCTCACCCATCGCAGCGCCGGGCCGCAGCACAACGAACGGTTGGAGTTCCTCGGCGATTCGCTGGTCAACCTGATCGTGGCCGAGGCGCTGTACACGCGCTGGACGCGGGCCGACGAGGGCGCCCTGACCCGCGCCCGCGCGCACCTGGTCTGCGAGGCCTCGCTGGCCGACATCGCCCGCAGCCTGCGCATCGGCGAGCGCCTTCACCTGGGGCCCGGCGAACTCAAGAGCGGCGGGCACCGACGCGACTCGATCCTGGCCGACGCGCTGGAAGCGGTGGTTGGGGCGATCTACCTGGATGCCGGCTTCGAGGCCTGCCGTGCGGTGGTGCTGCCCTGGTTCGAGCCAGCCATCGCCGCGCTGCCGGTCGGCAAGGTCGGCAAGGATGCCAAGACCCGCCTGCAGGAATGGCTGCAGGGCCGGCAATACCCGCTGCCGGTCTACACGCTGATCGAGGCGATCGGCGAGGACCACGACAAGCTGTTCCGCGTCCGCTGCGAGCTGAGCAAACCCGAGTGCGCCTGTGAAGGCGAGGGCAGCTCGCGCCGCGCCGCCGAGCAGGCCGCCGCCGAGCGCGTGCTGGCGCTGCTCGAAGATGCCTGACACCACGCATTGCGTGGCTGCTCGGCTAGAATCCGCGCATGTCCGCTCCCTACCGCGCCGGCCACGTCGCCGTCATCGGCCGACCGAACGTCGGCAAGTCCACCCTGGTCAATGCCCTGGTCGGGGTGAAGGTCAGCATCGTCTCGCCCAAGGCGCAGACCACCCGCCATCGCCTGCTCGGCATCGCCACCTTCGAGCACGGCCAGTTGCTCCTGGTCGACACGCCAGGTATCCACGCCAGGCAGTCGCGGGCGATGAACCGCTACATGAACCGCGCCGCCCGCGGCGCGCTCACCGACGTGGATGCCGCCGTGCTGGTGATCGAGGCCGGCCGCTGGACCGAGGAAGACAGCCTGGCCTACGCCGCCCTGCGCGACGCCGGCGTGCCCTGCGTGCTGGTGATCAACAAGGTCGACCGGCTCAAGGACAAGACCGCGCTGCTGCCGTTCATCGCCGAGCACACCCGCGAGCGCGAGTTCGCCGCCGTGCATCCACTGTCCGCGCTCAAGGGCAAGGGCCTGCGCGAGCTGGCCGATACGCTGATCGGGCTGATGCCCGAATCGCCGCCGCTGTACGGCGAGGACGAGATCACCGACCGCAGCGAGCGCTTCCTCGCCGCCGAGCTGGTGCGTGAACAGCTCATGCTGCGGCTGGGCGAGGAGGTGCCGTATTCGACCACGGTCGAGATCGAGTCCTTCGAGGAGGACGGCGAGCTGCTGCGGATCGCCGCGGTGATCTGGGTCGAACGCGCCGGCCAGAAGCCGATCGTGATCGGCGAGGGCGGCCAGCGCCTGAAGGCCATCGGCAGCGGCGCCCGCGAGGGCATGCAGAAACTGTTCGGCCGCAAGGTCTTCCTCAAGCTCTGGTGCAAGGTGCGCGAGGGCTGGTCGGACGACGAGTCGGCGCTGCGGCAGTTCGGCTACGCCGAATAGGCTCGAGGGCAGGGGTCGAGGGCTGGAGGCGCCTTGCCGTCATCGTGATAAAGCCGGGATGAGAATGCCTGGATGCTCTTTCCCCGGCCCCCGAGTCCCGAGTCCCGAGCATGCGCCTTGCTGCCCAACCCGCCTGGATCCTGCACGTCCGTCCCTGGCGGGAGACCAGTGCGCTGGTGGAGCTGTTCACCCGCGATCACGGCCGGGTCGGCGCAGTGGCACGCGGCATCCGCGGCCCGCGCCGACAGCCGCTGCGGGCGGCCTTGCAGCCGTTCAGCCTGGTCAGCACCGACCTGGACCTGCGCGGCGAGCTGGCGCGGCTGGACCGCGCCGAGGCGCTGATCGCGCCGCTCGGGTTGGCTGGTGATGCGCTGTTGGCCGGCTTCTACCTCAACGAGCTGGCGGTACGGCTGCTGCCGCGCCACGACCCGCTGCCGGCGCTGTTCGATCGCTATGGGCGCACTTTGGCCGCACTGGCGGACACGGGGCTGGCATGGACGTTGCGGCGCTTCGAGCGCGACCTGCTCGACGCCCTCGGCGTGCTGCCGCCACTCGATCACGACAGCCTCGGCGAGCCGATCGATCCGGCCGCGCGCTACCGGCTCGACCCCGAGCACGGTGCGTTACGCGACCGTCAGCGCGTGAGCGGCAGTGTCAGCGGCGCGGCACTGCTGGCCCTCGCCGGTGACCGCGAGCCGCCGCCCGAGCAACTGCGCGAGCTGCGCGAGGTGATGCGCGGCCTGGTGTCTCACCACCTCGGCCCGCGCGGGCTGCGCTCCTGGGGCCTGCTCGCGGAAGTGGCGCAGCTGGGGCGCGCGCCCTGAGCCCTGCCGGCGTCGGCGGTATGCTTGCCACACCATCGTCGCCGGAACCCGTCATGAGCCAGAACTACCGCATCGAGCGCGACCCCATGGGCGAGCTGCGCGTGCCCGCCGAGGCGCTGTGGGGCGCACAGACGCAACGCGCGGTGGAGAACTTCCCGATCTCCGGTCTGCGCATGCCGCGTGATTTCATCCGTGCCTTGGGCCTGATCAAGGCCGCCGCCGCGCAGGCCAATGCCGAGCTCGGCCTGTTGCCCAAGCCGCTCGGCAAGGCCATCGCCAGGGCTGCGCTGGAGGTGGCCGAGGGGCGTCATGACGCGCACTTCCCGGTCGATGTGTTCCAGAGCGGCTCGGGCACTTCCTCGAACATGAACGCCAACGAGGTCATCGCCACGCTGGCCGCGCGCGCCGCACGGCGCAAGGTGCACCCCAACGATCACGTCAACCTCGGGCAGAGTTCGAACGACGTGATACCGAGCGCGATCCAGGTCGCGGGCTGCCTCACCGCGCAAGGCCATCTGCTGCCGGCGCTGCGCCACCTGCGCAAGACCATCGACCGGCGCGCGCGCCAGTTGGCCAAGGTGGCCAAGACCGGCCGCACCCATCTGATGGACGCGGTGCCACTGA
>JBEQAM010000110.1:0-6649 GCA_041640375.1 Rehaibacterium sp.
GCCGGCATGGGCGAGATCGAGGCCCAGGCCCGCGCCGAAGGCATGCAGACCATGTACGAGGACGGCCTGCGCAAGGCGCTGGCCGGCGTCACCACCATCGAGGAAGTGCTGCGGGTGACGCAGGAGGCGTGACCGCAGCCCCGGCATAAGCTTGGTACCGGACGCGTACCAGCATCCCGGCGAAAGCGGGCAGGTGCGGAGGAGAAAGCGCGTCCGCTCCGGGCGTAGCCCCTGTGAGCTGACGAACCCCGACGATCCGCATATGCAGGCGCGGTGCATGTCGTGCCGGGCTCGCAAGCTCGCTCCAGCGCACAGGCTTTCCAGAGCTTCGAGGAAGCGCGCGCCTTGACAATCTGCGCGGGGGTAGCGTGCGCGGCGCCCCTGATCCGGGCGCATGGCATAAGGAGATGTCGTGCTGGGTCGTGCGCTTTTTTTTCGTTGTGCTCGCGTTGTGCTCGCAGGACGCATTCCCCACCACGCTGCCCACGGTGACGGTGGTCGGGTATCGTGTCAGTGGCTGGGCCGTGCTGTGCGAAGGCTCCGGCTGCAATGCTTATTTCACACCCTCGACCAGCGAGCCGCTGCCGGGGGAGGCGTCGCTGCCGCCGGAGGTCCGGGCGCCGCCAGCGTCGAAATGGTTTGCAGTGGTGATGTGATCACGCGGGAGACGCAGGTGTGGTTGGCGTACATTGCGATCATGCGGGCCCGATACGGGATGCGGGCCGCGACGAAAGACGTCGACAACATCGGACGCGAGCTCCTGGTCCTGTTCAGCAATGGCTCGATCGGGAGGTATCAGCGGTCGGACTCGGGTTTCGGGGGAAGTCACGGGATGTTCGAAATCGAGGCGCCGAGCTGTGGGTGAAAAGATCATGAAACGCTCTGGCTGGCGGGCGGGGTTTGCGGCGTTGATGGTCGTGGCAGTATCAGCGTTCTACATGTGGTGGACGGTGAGAAGCCCTGCCCCGCCGGAAGCGAGTCGCGCGATCGACACGGACTTGCTGGCCCGGTCAGACTCGGTAACTGGGGCCATGCCAACTTCTGCGGCTGAGCGGGCAGAGCTTGGGCCCAGTCGGGATGGCAGGATATGGGAGGCGCTGGACAGCTCTGCCATGGACAGACTTGATCGGGTCCGGCACACCAGTCAACTGGATTTCGATTTGTTGTTGCTCCGTGCGCAGGGTGGCGACACTCAAGCCATGGCCGCGGTAATTGCGCTCGCAGGGCGCTGTGGGCCGTTCTGGCCGATCCGTGGGGATCGATACCATGCGCGGCACGCTGTAGAACAAGCGGCAGTGGGGACTGCCGAGCGCGCAGCACGCGAGAATGCTGTCGAACTGCTCGCATCCTATTGCGATATGCCGTATCCGCAAGGCGAGCTGTCTGAGGGTCGTATACCTAAGTTCTCGTCTGCGCTGCGGGAAGGGGCCGAACTGGGTGATCTGGTGGCCAGAGCGCATCGTACGTTCGAAGGGGAAAGTGAAGCCGATGTGCTGACGGTGCTGTCGGAGTCCCGGGAGCCTTGGCTGATCGAGCGAGCGCTGCAAGCCTTCGCTGAGGGCAGAGGAGAGGTCGCAAGGCAACTGGATCGGGAGATCTTTCCACCAGAGTTGATGCTCCATCCTCGCGACCTAGAGCGCATCAAATGGAACGCGGCACGCTGGCGTGCCTGCGAGCTCGGCGCCGCCTGTGGGCCGAATCAGTACCATGAGCTGAGCCAGTGCCTGTACTTGGGTAACTGTGGCCTGGGGATGGATGTCCGCACCTACATCCAGCAGCGCGAGCTGTCGGGTTGGCAGTTCGAGCTGATGCAGAAATACCTCGCGGCGCTGGATGCGCGGCTGGCGGAGCAGGGCATCCGGCTGGGCGGCGGGCGCTGAGGCGAGGCGTCCGGGCCCGCGGCTCGGGGGGGGGCGTATTGACAATACGGGGGCGCGCGGCGCCCCCGTTTCGGGTGTGTGGCATCAGGAGATGTCATATGCTGGGCCGCGGTATCGTGTCCTTCGTGTGGCTGGTGTTCTCGTCGAATGCAGCGGCCCAGGCGCTGAAATACAATCGCGCTGGCATCCACTCTCCGACTGCTGGTGGCCTGTGCCCCTGTTCCGCTACAAAGCCCTGAGCACTGCCGGTGATGCGCTGGAAGGCCAGATGGAGGCGGACAGCGCCGAGGAGGTGATCGCCCGTCTGCAGGATGCCGGGCATCTGCCGGTGGAGGCGCGGCGCGCGGACGAGGTGGCCGAGGCCGGCTCGCTGGCCTCGCTGTTCCGGCGCCGGGATCTCGACGCCCGGCAGGTGCTGCAGTTCACCCAGCAGCTGGCGACCCTGCTCGGCGCCGGCCAGCCGTTGGACCGCGCGCTCGGCATCCTGATGGAGCTGCCCGAGTCGGCGCCGGCGCGACGGGTGCTGGAGCGGGTGCGCGAGGCGGTGCGCGGCGGCGCGCCGCTGTCGGCGGCGCTGGAGCAGCAGCACGGCGTGTTCTCGCGGCTGTACGTGAACATGGTGCGCGCCGGTGAGGCCGGCGGCAGTCTGCACGAGACGTTGGCACGGCTGGCCGACTACCTCGAACGCAGCCAGAGTCTGCGTTCACGGGTGGTCAATGCGCTGATCTACCCGGCGATCCTGGTGGCGATGATCGGCCTGGCGCTGATGTTCCTGCTCGGCTACGTGGTGCCGCAGTTCGAGCTGATGTACCAGGGCCTCGACGCCGAGTTGCCGCTGCTCACGCGCATCGTGCTGGGCCTGGGCGCGGCGGTGCGCGATTACTGGCTGCTGATGCTGGTCGTCCTTGCGGCGCTGCTGCTGTGGGTCGACCGCAAGCGCCGCGATCCGGCGTTCCGCCATGCGCTCGACGGCTGGCTGCTGCGCCGGCGCCTGTTCGGGCCGCTGATCGCGCGGCTGGAAACCGCGCGGCTGGCGCGCACCCTGGGCACGCTGGTGCGCAACGGCGTGCCGCTGCTGTCGGCGCTGGCGATCGCCCGCAACGTGCTCGGGAACCGGGTGCTGGCCGAAGCGGTCGAAACCGCCGGCGAGGCCGTCAAGACGGGCGGCGGGCTGGCGCATGCGCTCGCGGCGCATCCGGAGTTCCCGCGGCTGGCGCTGCAGATGATCCAGGTCGGCGAGGAGTCCGGCGAACTGGACACGATGCTGCTGAAGGCCGCCGACGCCTTCGACCAGGAGACGGCGCACGCCATCGAGCGCATGCTGTCGGCGCTGGTGCCGGCGCTGACCGTGCTGATGAGCGTGGTCGTCGGTCTGGTCATCCTGGCCATCCTCACGCCGCTCTACGATCTGACCACGACGATAGGTTGATGCCCATGCGTTCCAGCGTTTCCCGTTTCACCGCCTCTCCAGCTTCGGCGCGCGTGCGCGGCATGAGCCTGATCGAGATCATCATCGTGATCGTGCTGATCGGCGCGGTGCTCACCTTCGTCGGCAGCCGCGTGCTCGGCGGCTCGGACCGGGCCAAGTTCAACCTCGCCAAGTCGCAGGTCGAGACGCTGGCGCGCAAGGTCGAGAACTTCGAGCTCGATGTCGGCCGCCTGCCGCGCCAGCTCGACGAGCTGGTGAGCAACCCCGGCGAGACCGGCTGGCTCGGGCCCTACGCCAGGGCTGAAGAGCTCAAGGACCCCTGGGGCAACCCGTTCGAATACAGCCCGACCGGCGGGCAGGGGGCGGCCCGCTTCACCCTGGTCAGCTATGGCGCCGACGGCAAGCCCGGCGGCGACAGCGTGAACCAGGACATCCGCTACGAGTAAGGGAGCGCCGCCATGGCCGCCCGTGCCGCGCGCGGCGTTTCGCTGATCGAGGTGCTGGTGGTGGTGGCGCTGGTCGCGGCACTGGCCGCCGGCCTGGCCGCCACGCTCGGCGGCGGCATGGCCGGCCTGCAGCTGCGCGGCACGGCGCGCGAGATGGCGGCGCAGATCAGGCACACCCGCGGCCTGGCCATCGTCCGCGGCGAGCCGCAGTTCTTCGAGATCGACGTGACCGAGCGCCGCTGGACCGCCCCGGACGGCAGGGGCGGCACCCTGCCGCACGCGCTCGAGTTGCGCGTGCTCGGCGCCGCCGAGGAGCAGATCGAGGACGACGTGGCGCGGATCCGCTTCTTCCCCGACGGCTCGTCCAGCGGCGGCGTGGTGCGGCTGCGCCGCGACGGCGCCGAGTGGCGCATCGATGTCGCCTGGCTCACCGGCGAGGTGCGCGTGCGGCGCGGGGAGGCGCCATGAGGCGGGCGCGCGGCTATACCCTGATCGAGGTGGTCGCCGCCTTCGCCCTGCTGGCGATGGGGCTGGGCCTGCTGCTGGGCATCCTCGGCGGCGGCGTCGGCCAGGCGCGTTGGTCGGCCGAGGCCAGCGAGGCGGCGCAGCACGCACAGACGCTGCTCGACACCGTGGGCGTGGGCGCGCCGATCGAGCCCGGCAGCCTGGAGGGGGAGAGCGGGGATGGCCGTTTCCGCTGGACCCTGGCCGTCGAGGAATACGAGCACGAGTACGGCGACGAGGAGCAGGGCGTCGCACCGGCCGGCGAGCCCGCGCGCGGCGTGCAGGTGCTGAAGCTCTACAAGGTCGAGCTGGCCATGCGCTGGGGGGCGGAAGGCCCGCGCGAGCGTGCGGTGTTCCGCACCCTCAGGCTGCGCCAGGTGGCGATGGAGTGACCGCCATGGCCCGCTCCCGCGGCTTCACCCTGATCGAGCTGCTGCTGGCGACCGCCATCCTGGCCACCGGGCTGGCGATCGCCTTCGCCGCCTTGCGCACCGCCGGCGCCACGGTGAGCAGCGCCGAGGCGATGATCGAGCGCACCGAGCGGGTGCGGATCGTGCAGCAGTTCCTGCGCCGGCAGTTCGGCAACGTGCTGCCGCTGGCGTTCGCGCGTGACGAGCGGACCGGGCAGGGCATCGTCTTCGAGGGCGGGCGCGACGGGCTGCGTTTCGTCGCACCGATGCCCGGCTACCTCTCACGCGGTGGTCCGCACCTGCAGTCGCTGCGCCTGGCGCCCGGCGCGGACGGCCAGCGGCTCGAGTTCGAGCATGTGCTGCTGGTCGGCGACGAACTGATCGAACCGGACGAGCCGCGGCCGCCGGTGGTGCTGCTGGACGGCATCGCCGAGGCGCGCTTCGCCTACCGCACGCTCGACGAGCGCGGCGAGCTGGCCGACTGGACCGACACGTGGGAAGACGCCGGTCAGTTGCCGCTGCTGGTGCGCATCGAGCTGCGTTTCACGGATGAGCGGATGCGTTGGGCGACGTTGGAGACGCCGCTGCCCCTGGGCTTCGGCCGGGTCGCCGCGCCGGCCGTGGTCGCGCCGCCACCGCGGCGGGGAGGACAGCGGTGATTTTTCGCGCAGAGCGGGGATCGGGAAGCGGGAGCCAGCGCGTTGGCGTGGGCGGCGCGCGGATTGACGGCCGTGCCCGTGGCGTGCCCGGGCGATCACTCCGATCCCCGCCTCCCCACGACGGCATCGCCCTGGTCCTGGTCCTGTGGCTGCTCGCCCTGCTCACCGCACTGGTCGCCACCTTCGCGGTCACCGCGCGCAGCGAGCAGATGCAGGCGCGGCATCTGCGCTTCGGCATCGAGGCGCGCTACGCCGCGCTGGCGGGGATGGAGCTGGCGGTGGCGCGGATGATGGACCCGGACCCGCGGCGACGCTGGATACCCGATGGCCGCGAGTACCTCACCGTCTTCGAGGGCGCCGAGCTGCTGCTGCGGGTACAGGACGAGTCGGGCAAGCTCGACATCAACGTGGCCGATGACCTGAGCCTGGCGCGTTTCTTCGAGGCGATAGGGGAGGACAGCGAGCGTGCGCTGCGCCTGGCCGGCGCGATCGTCGACTGGCGCGACATGGACGATTTCGTCCACCTGCACGGCGCCGAAGGTCCGGAATATGCGGCCGCCGGTCTGCCCTACGGGCCGAAGAACCGCGCCTTCGATACGCTGGGCGAACTGCAGCAGGTACTGGGCATGGACTACGACACCTTCGAACGCGCCGCCCCTTACCTGACCGTGTTCACCGGCCGGCCGCCCGATCCGGCGCTGGCCGAGGGGCCGGTGCTCGCCGCCTACGGTTACCCGAACGAACTGATCGAAGCCTGGCTACAGACGCGCCAGGCCTGGTCGCCGGACAGCGGCGAGCCGCCGCCGTCGACGCCGGACGGGCAGCCTTACATGGTGTCGCCGGGGAGCGGCACGTATAGTATCGCCAGCCTGGCGACGCTCGCCGATGGCAGCCGGGCATCGACGCATGCCGTGGTGCGTGTCGGCAGCGCCGCTCCGCATGGCCCGCCGTACGCACTGCTGCACTGGCGCGAAGGGAACTGATGCCGCTCGCCGACACGCTAGCCCTGCCGTTCGAACGCCTTCGCTCCCGCTACGCGCGCAGCCCGCTGTCGGGTTTCCTGCGCTGGTGGGGGCGCGAGCTGCTGGCCTGCGTGCCGGCCTCGTGGCAGCACTGGCTGCGCAGCGAGGAGCCGCGGCTGTGGCTGTCGCCGCAGGACGACGAGCTGCAGGTGGCGGCCTGGCACGACGGGGGGTGGCAGACCCTGGCCAGCGTGCCGCTGGGTGAGGCCGCCACGCTGCCCGGCCTGCTCGGCGAGGCCCGCGCCGAGCGCGCGTTCTGGCTGCTGCTGCCGGCCCGGCAGGTGCTGCGCCGCCCGCTG
>JBEQAM010000111.1:0-6638 GCA_041640375.1 Rehaibacterium sp.
CGGACGTCTGGATGTGGTACTTCATCATCTGGCTGCGCGGGCTGGCGCCGTAGCGCTCGCGCATGGCGCGGGCCCAGATGCGGCGGGCGACGCGGCCGATGACGGTGTACTCCGGGTCCATGCCGTTGCTGAAGAAGAAGCTCAGGTTCGGCGCGAAGTCGTCGATGTGCATGCCGCGGGCGAGGTAGTACTCGACGATGGTGAAGCCGTTGCTCAGGGTGAAGGCGAGCTGGCTGATCGGGTTCGCGCCGGCCTCGGCGATGTGGTAGCCGGAGATCGACACCGAGTAGAAGTTGCGTACCTTCTTGTCGACAAAGTACTGCTGGATATCGCCCATCATGCGCAGGGCGAATTCGGTGCTGAAGATGCAGGTGTTCTGGGCCTGGTCTTCCTTGAGGATGTCGGCCTGGACGGTGCCGCGCACGGTGGCGAGGGTTTCGGCCTTGATGCGGGCGTATACCTCGGGCTCGACGAGCTGGTCGCCGGTGACGCCGAGCAGGCCGAGGCCCAGGCCGTCGTTGCCCTCGGGCAGCATGCCGGCGTAGACCGGGCGCTCGCGTCCTTCGAAGAACTTCTCGATCTTTTCGTGGGCGGCGTCCCACCGGCTCTGCTCGGCGCGCAGGTACTTCTCGACCTGCTGGTCGATGGCGGTGTTCATGAACATCGCCAGGATGATCGGCGCCGGGCCGTTGATGGTCATCGACACCGAGGTGGTCGGCGCGCACAGGTCGAAGCCGGAGTAGAGCTTCTTCATGTCGTCCAGCGTGGCGATGCTGACGCCGGAGTTGCCGATCTTGCCGTAGATGTCGGGGCGCTCGGCCGGGTCTTCGCCGTAAAGGGTGACCGAGTCGAAGGCGGTGGACAGGCGCGCAGCGGGCTGACCGAGGCTCAGGTAGTGGAAGCGGCGGTTGGTGCGCTCGGGCGTGCCCTCGCCGGCAAACATGCGGATCGGGTCTTCGCCGGTGCGGCGGTAGGGGTACACCCCACCGGTGTAGGGGTAGTAGCCGGGCAGGTTTTCCTTCTGCAGGAAGGTCAGCAGCTCGCCCCAGCTCCGGTAGGTGGGCGCGGCGATCTTGGGGATCTTCTGGTGGCTGAGCGACTCGCGGTAGTTCTCGACGCGGATGGTCTTGCCGCGGACCTGATACTCGTTGACCTCGTCGGTGATGGCCTTGAGCCGCGCCGGCCACTCGCGCAGCAGCCTGAGCGCCTCGGACGAGAGCGACTGCACGGCGTCGTTGTAGCGCTGACGCAGGGTGAGCAGGGAGCGGTCGATGGTCGCAACCGCACCGCCTTCGGATGCGCCGCCCGGGCTGCCGGTCGCGGCTGACGCCGCTCCTGCAGCAGCGGGCAACAGGTCGTCGGGGGCGTAGAGGTCGAGCGCCTTGGGGAGTGCGGGGTCGTCCAGGTCGTGCAGGCTCTGCCAGTAGGCCTGGGCGCGGTCGGCGATCTCGGCCTGGCGGGCGATGTCGGCGTTGATGGCGCGCCCCTGCTCGGCGATCTCGGCCAGATAGCGGATGCGCTGGCCGGGGATGAGGACGGTGGCGCGGGGCTCTTTGAGGGAGGTGTCGACCTTTGGGTTCCAGTCGCAGCGCGCGCTCTTCGCAGGCGAGCCATGAGCCGCGGCCGCGCTGGCTCCGGGCGCGTCATCCTTGCCGGTCGCGGCTGACGTCGCTTCTGCATCGGCAGCGGCAGCGCCGAGACCGAGCTTTTCGCGCAGCAGCCGGCACAGATTGACGAACATCCAGGTCACGCCGGGGTCGTTGAACTGGCTGGCGATGGTCGGGTAGACCGGCACGTCCTCGTCGGCCATCTTGAAGGCAGTGCGGTTGCGCTTCCACTGCTTGCGCACGTCGCGCAAAGCGTCTTCCGCACCGCGCTTGTCGAACTTGTTCAGCACCACCAGCTCGGCGTAGTCGAGCATGTCGATCTTCTCGAGCTGGCTGGCGGCGCCGTAGTCGCTGGTCATCACGTACATCGGGAAATCGACCAGATCGACGATCTCCGAGTCGCTCTGGCCGATGCCGGCGGTCTCGACGATGATCAGGTCATAGCCGACCCCCTTCATGAAGGCGATGCAGTCCTTGAGCACGGCGCTGGTGGCCACGTGCTGGCGACGGGTGGCCATCGAACGCATGAACACGCGCCTGGAGCGCAGCGAATTCATGCGGATGCGGTCGCCCAGCAGGGCGCCGCCGGTACGGCGGCGGGTCGGGTCCACGGCCAGCACCGCGATGCGCATCTCGGGGAAATGCTGCAGGAAGCGGTTGAGCAGCTCGTCGGTGACGCTGGACTTGCCGGCGCCACCGGTGCCGGTAATTCCCACCACTGGCGTGACAGGGATTCGTGCCCCGGAAGCGCGCAGGTTCGCCCACTGCTTTCGCAACATCGCGAGCTCGGCTTCCGAGAACATGCCATCTTCGATGGCACTGAGCATGCGGCCGATGCCGATCTCGTCCTCGATGTCGAGAGTGGCGAGCTTTTCCGGGTCCCGGGGCCCCGGTCCGTGGTCCCGGGCGCGGGAAGCACGCCGCATCACATCCTCGATCATCGCCACCAACCCCATGTGCATGCCGTCGTTGGGGTGGTAGATGCGCTCGACGCCGTAGTCCTGCAGCTCTCGGATCTCCTCGGGGGTGATGGTGCCGCCGCCGCCGCCGAACACGCGGATGTGGCCGGCACCGCGTTCGCGCAGCATGTCCACCATGTACTTGAAGTACTCGACGTGGCCGCCCTGGTAGCTGGACACGGCGATGGCGTCGGCGTCCTCCTGCAGCGCGGCGCGCACCACGTCCTCCACCGAGCGGTTGTGGCCGAGGTGGATCACCTCCGCGCCCTGCGACTGGATCAGCCGCCGCATGATGTTGATGGCGGCGTCGTGGCCGTCGAACAGGCTGGCGGCGGTGACGAAACGCAGCGGCGTGGCCTCCGGTCGGGGCTCGGCGGCGGGAACGTGGCTGGCGGGAATGCTCATGCGGCCCTCGAAACTCGGAACGGGGAACCGCCAGATTGTAGCCCAGGCTCCGCGCAGGCCACCGGCGCGCGGCGGCACGGCCGCTGCGGTGCTCACGGCAACCCCTCTCGCACGGAGAGGGGTTGCGGAACGTTCGTTCGCAGGCGCGATCCGTCTGCCCCTGCCCGCCGCGTCGTCCGCTCCGACCGCGCGACGGCATGGCGTGGACTATTCGGTGACGATCTCGCGATGCATGGGGGCGAGCTTGGCCAGCAGCTTGTTCTGGGCGCGGAACGGGATGCCGCGCCTGTCCATCGCGATCTGCAGATCCTCGACCAGCGCGTTGAAGTCGGCACGGGTGATGCCCAGGCCGGCATGCGAGCTGCGCATGTCGCGACCGCTGTAGGTGCAATCACCGCCGAGGATCACGCAGAACTGCTCGACCAGCTGCCGCTTGATGCGCGCTTGGTCGGCATTCTCGAAGAACGGCCGCATGCGCGGGTCGTCGAGCAGGATCGTCATGAAGTCGTCCATCAATGCGGTCAGGCCGGCCACACCGCCGAACTCGTCGAGGACAGGCCGCAGCGCGGGGTCGGCGGGCGCCGGATCCATCTGCGCCTGGACCGGATGGACCAGCGCCAGGGCCAGCCCGAAGGACAGCCCGAGCTTGATCGGAAGTCGGAACATGGCATGTCTCCTTGGGTTCAGAAGCCGACCTGCAGCGAGGCGTACCAACCGCGCTGGTCGTCGGCGATGACGATGTTGCCGAGATCGACGTAGGCGAGGGTCAGCGAGAGGCGCTTGTTCGGAGCCCAGGCCACGAACGCATCCCAGGCGTCGTCCTCGCGCGCGATGCCGAGATTGTTCGGCTTCATCCGGTACTCGGCGCCGATGGCGAGATGGCGGTTGAGCAGCAGGGCGGCGGAGCCCTCGAACTGCGGCCGGTAGCCGTTGCGCAGGTCGCCGCCGAAGCCGAGGATGCCGAATTGGTTGGCCTTGGTGAAACGCACGGTGCCGTTGAGGAGCAGGCTCCGGGCGAGGTAGAGCTTGGTGGCGGACACGTAGAAGTCGCTGCCGCGATGGCTCTGGGCACCGACGAAGGCGAGCACGGCCCGCTGGTCGTTGCGCTTGCGCTGCACGCCCACGGCCACCTGCGGTACCCAGCTGTCCTGCTCCAGCACGGCATCGCCGAACAGGCGCAGCTTCAGGCCGAGGGTGTCCTGGGTGAAGGTGAAGCCTCGCCCCAGACCAAGAGCAGCGCCGACCTCCCGGGTGTCGAACTTCTGCCGGGAAAGACCGATCTCGACGCGATCGAACAGCCCCAGCAACACGCCGTAGCTGTCCAGGGCGTAGTCGCCGGTGTCCACACGGGTATAGAAGGCATTGCCGCCGACCTGGTCGCGTGTGCCGTACCCCCCGATCACGGCCCAGGGCGTCAGACCGCCTCCGGCCGCACCTTCCACCTGGCTGACGCCACCGGTGAGCAGGAGTTTGCCGCTGCTGCCGCGGCCGCCGTCCTGGGCCAGCGCGCCGCTTCCGGCGAGCATGAGTGTCAGGGCGAGCGCGGCGTGCGCGCGGCCCGGACGCCTGTGCATGGCTTGCATGGAATATCCCCCTCTCGAATTCGGACACGGGCGGGAGACGCTCGGTCTCCCGCCTCACTTACGTGGCGGCCGGGGGGCGTGGATGCAGTCGAGTCAAGGTGCCCTTTCCGACGACCGGGCCGTCCGGCACCGGCACCCGGGCGGCGGTTGCGGCGCGCCCATGACCGGCCTGGGCACACCGCCCGCGAGCTGCCGGGGCCCCTCAATGGCCGTGATCGAGCGTGTCCTTCAGCTGGCCGCGCACCGCACCCGCGGGATACTCCTGGTTGTGCACGTTGATATAGAACTCCTCCGGGTGCATGAGGATCTCGAGGGCGGTGGCACGCAGCGCGCCGGTCATGGGATCGCGTGCGAACGCAGGGGCCCCGTTGGGCAGGATGCGGTCCTCGGCGATGCAGTCGGCCGCGCGGCCGTCCTGTGGCCAGGCCAGATTGACCACCACCGGTCCGTTCTGGCCCGGTCGACCGCGATGGATGTGCGCCTGGCGGCCGTTGCCCGGGGGCAGGTCCAGCTCGCCGATCCGCTCGACCAGCAGGACGTAACAGATCGTCGTGCTGTCGCCGTCGATCCCGAACACGTAGGCCTCGCCGCGACCGCGCGGGTCGCCGACGATACGGTTGTCCCGGCTGCCGCTGGCGACCTCCGCGCGCCCGCTCAGGCTGGTCTCGAGCACGATGTTCTCGTGACCGGCCGAGACCGGGGCGGCCAGCCCGAACGCAGCGACTGCGGCGACTGCGGAGCACGCTGTCCAGAGGGAGGTTTTCATGGTCTGTCTCCTCGAAGAAGCCGATGGAAACCGCGGCCGCTCCCGCTGCGGGAGCCGTCGCCGGGCTTCAACCGGCTGCTACGTGTCCAGTGCGGAGCCCGGATGCGCTTCGGGAGATGGCGGTCGCGGACGCCCTCGCCCACGACCGGCGCAGGGCCTGCGCGCGTCAGTCGGAACGCACCGCGTGCCAGACGTCGTTGACGCCGTCCCCGGTGATGTCGCCGGGGTTGCGGTCACGGACCCAGTAGTAGAGCGGCTGCCCGCGCCAAGTCCACTGCAGGCTGCCGTCCATGCGCTCGATGATCCCGAACTCGCCCTGCGGCTCGTCGTCGATACCGGCGGCGAAGATCGGCCAGAGCCTCTCGCAGACGCGGAAGCAGGTGCTGACGTTGGGGCGGTCGCGGCTGTAGGTGTAGAGGGTCATGCCGCGGGCGTCGACGAGGACGCCGTTGAGGAACAGCGCCGGCGCATCGGTCCGCTGGGCGGCCAGCTGCCGGCGCACGGCTTCGACCTCTGCCTCGCCGAGATTCTCCGCGGTGGGCTGGAAGATCCGCCCGACCTCGGGGGCCTCACGGGCCTGCCGGGCCGTCGCCGTCGCGCTGCACAACAGCAGGGCCAGTCCCAGGCAATGGATCGCAGTACGAGTCATGGCGGTATCCTCCGATGGAGATGGTGGGGCGGAACACTGCACGCAAGCTGATCATCGTCCGATCAAGCGCAGGGCCAGGCGGGTCAGCCAGCCCAGCCGCGGCACCAGCTCCGAACGGATCAGCAACAGCGCGCCTTGCGGGGCGACGAAAGGTTTGTGCCTGGCCCCTGCCGGGGCCAGCAGATAGTCACCGGCGAAGTACTCCACGCCGTCGTGGACGATGGAGCCCTCCAGCACCAGACACTCCTCCTCGTGGCGGTGGCTATGGGGCGGCACACGGGCGCCGGGCGCCAGCCGCCACAGGCTGGTCTCGGTGCCGGCGGTCTCGTCGCGGCGCAGGGTCTTGATGCGGATGCCGTGCACGAACTCGCGCCATTCGCCTTCGTCCGCCCGCAAGACCCGGGTGGCGGGGGCCGCGGCATCGGCAAGGATGCGTTCGCGCATGGCCAGGCGGCGCGCCGGGTCCGGCGTCACCGGCGTCATGCTCTCGGCCAGACGGGCGGCCAGGTCGGGATCGAGGCGACGACGATCAGTCATGGCCGCCCCCCCTCGCCGAGCGCACGGCGCAAGGCCTGCAGACCGCGCCGGATATGCGATTTCACCGTACCCAGGGCGACCCCGGTGCGCGCGGCGATCTCCGGATGGCTCAGATCCTCGAAGAAGGCGAGC
>JBEQAM010000112.1:0-6614 GCA_041640375.1 Rehaibacterium sp.
ACGCGCGGGCGCAGCTGAAGTCCACCGGCCAGCACTACACACAGTTGTTCGTCCGCCACTGGGACAGCTGGAAGGACGGCCGCCTGTCGCAGCTGTTCGTCGCGCCGCTGGTCGAGGGCAAGGCCGGCGAGCCGGTGCGGGTGAGCGGCGCGCTGCACGGCGACATCCCGCACAAGCCGTTCGGCGGTGTCAGCGACTATGCCTGGGCGCCGGATGGCCGTTCGCTGGCCGTGAGCGTGCGCCTGGCCACCCCGGACGAGCCGTGGTCGACCAACTTCGACATCTGGCGCATCGCCGCCGACGGCCGTGGCGAGCCGGTCAACCTCACCGCCGACAACCCGGCCTGGGATGCCGACCCGGTGTTCAGCGCCGACGGCAGGACCCTGTACTACCGCGCCATGTCGCGGCCCGGCTTCGAGGCCGACCGTTTCGCGCTGATGGCGCTGGACCTGGCCAGCGGTCAGCGCCGCGAGATCGCGCCCGACTGGGACCGTTCGGCCGATGGCATCACCCTGTCCGCGGACGGCCGCACCCTCTACACCACCGCCCAGGATCTCGGCCAGCGCCCGCTGTTCGCCATCGACATCGCCAGTGGCCGGGTCCGCCGGGTGGTCGGCGACGGCAATATCGGCGGCTTCGACCTGGCCGGCGGCACGCTCGCCTTCACCCGTGACACCCTGACCTCGCCGGCGCAGGTGTTCGTCGCCCGCGCCGATGGCGGCGCGCTGCGGCAGATCAGCCAGCTCAACGCCGAGCGTCTGAAGGACATCGCCTTCGGCGAGTTCGAGCAGTTCAGCTTCAAGGGCTGGAATGACGAAACCGTCTACGGCTACGTGGTCAAGCCGTGGAACTACCGGGCGGGCGAGAAGTATCCGGTCGCCTTCATCATCCACGGCGGCCCGCAGGGCTCGATGGGCAACAGCTTCCACTACCGCTGGAACCCGCAGACCTATGCCGGCCAGGGCTTCGCGGTGGTGTTCATCGACTTCCACGGCTCCACCGGCTACGGCCAGGCCTTCACCGACTCGATCTCGCAAGACTGGGGCGGCAAACCGCTGGAAGACCTGCAGAAGGGCTGGGCCGCCGCGCTGCAGAAGTACGGCTTCCTCGACGGCGAGCGCGCCTGCGCGCTCGGCGCCAGCTACGGCGGCTTCATGATCAACTGGATCGCGGGCAACTGGCCGGACGGCTTTCGCTGTCTGGTCAACCACGCCGGCGTGTTCGACCAGCGGATGATGTACTACGCCACCGAGGAGCTGTGGTTCACCGAGTGGGAGAACGGCGGCCCGCACTTCCAGGTACCGGAGAATTACGAGCGGTTCAATCCGGTCAACCACGTCAGCGCATGGAAGACGCCGATGCTGGTCACCCACGGTCAGAAGGATTACCGCGTGCTGGTCGAGCAGGGCCTGGCGACCTTCACCGCTCTGCAGCGGCGCGGCATCCCCAGCGAGTTCCTGTACTTCCCGGACGAGAATCACTGGATCCTCACGCCGCACAACAGCGTGCAGTGGCATGATGCCGTCAACGCCTGGTTGATCCGCTGGACGGCAAAGGAGTCAGGCTACAGTGAGCGATGACAGCGCCCGCGTGATCGACCTGGCGAAACTGCGCAAGACCTGCGCACAGTGCTCGCTGCAGCAGCTGTGCCTGCCCGCGGGCGTCGCCGCCGACGATCTGGAAAAGCTCGACCGGCTGGTGCGCAAGCGCCGGCCGCTGGCGCGTGGCGAAGCGCTGTTCCGCACCGGCGCGCCGCTGCAGGCGCTGTACGTCGCCCGCGAGGGCGCCTTCAAGACCGTCGCCTTGAGCGAGGACGGCAGCGCGCAGGTGATCGGCTTCCACCTGCCCGGCGAGCTGATGGGCCTGGACGCGCTCGGTGGCGGCCGCCACCGCTGCGAGGCCGAGGCGCTGGAGCCGGCGCAGGTCTGCGAAGTGCCGTTCGCCGAGCTGGGCCATATCGCCGCGCAGATTCCCTCGCTGCAGCAGCAATTGTTGCGGGTCATCGGCCAGAGCATGGGCCGCGACCAGGACCACCTGGAAATGATGGGCCGCCGCCACGCCAACGAGCGTGTGGCGCTGTTCCTGCACAGCCTCGCCGAGCGCCTGCAGGCGCTCGGCCGCGACCCGCACGCCTTCGCCCTGCCGATGAGCCGCGAGGACATCGCCAGCTACCTGGGCATGGTCATCGAGACGGTCAGCCGCGCCTTCAGCCGTCTGCAGGACGAGGGCATCATCCAGGTCCGCGGCCGCCAGCTGAAGATCGTCGACCGTCAGCGTCTGGACACGCTGGTGCACGATCCCGAGGAGCATCGGGCGCGGGGGTGAGGCGGGGCGAGCCGTGCCGCAACCGCACCCGCTCCCGCCCGGCGTTGCGCCGGGCCCCGCGGCTCAGCCGCGGGCGCGATCTGTCGCCGGGTTCGCGTCGCGCGCGGACAGCAGGCTGTCCATGATCCGCCGCAGCGCGTCGCGGGCGGTGTCGAAGGAGAAGTGCCGGCGCACGTTCTCGATGCCGTTGTCCGACAGCGTCTGCCACAGCGCCGGGTCGCCGTAGAGGCGGACGATGGCGTCGGCGAAGGCCTCGGGGCTGTCGGCCACCAGCACGTCCTCGCCGGGGCGCAGGTGCATGCCCTCGACCGCGCAGGGAGTGGCCACCACCGGCTGGCCGTGGGCCATGCTGAGGTTGACCTTGCCCTTGACGCCGGCGCCGTAGCGCAGCGGCGCGATGGCGATGCGGCAGCCGTCCATGTAGGGGTCGAGGTCGCGCACGTAGCCGTGGAAGACCACGCCGGGGTGGTCGCCGAGGATGCGCACCGACTCGGGCGCGTCGGCGCCGATCAGGTGCACGCGCACGTCGGGCAGGCGTGTTCGCACGGCCGGCAGCACCTGCTTGACGAACCAGCGCACGGCATCGACGTTCGGCGGGTGGCGGTAGCCGCCGACGAAGACCAGGTCACGGCGCTCGGCGAACGGACGGCGGCTGCCGGGAATGGCGTGGACGTTGGACAGCACGTCCACGCGCGCGCCGGGCGCCTCGCGGGCGAGGATCTCGCGCTCCATCGGGCTCACCACCAGGGTGAGGTCGGACTCGCGGATCAGCCGCAGCTCCTTCTCACGGGTGGCCTCGGCGTTGCGCGCCATCACCGGACTGCGCACCAGTTCCGCCTCGCGCCGTTCGCGCAGGTAGTGCAGGTCGACGGTGTCGAACACGAAGCGCGCCTGCGGGGCGAACTGGCGCACCAGCGGCAGGTAGGTGCGGGCGACGTAATGGCGGCTGGCGATGACCATGTCAAAGCGCGATCCACGCTCGGCGAACCAGCGCGCGATGTTGCCGAGGAACGGGCGATACCAGACCTCGACGCCGAGCTGCTGCAGTGCCTCGGTGTAGGCGCCGTCGTGGGCGCGGTTGTCGGCGAAGAAAGTGACCGCGCAGCCCTCATCGAGCAGCAGACGCATCAGGTTGAGCATGCGCAGCGAGCCGGAGTCGCGGTCGGGCGTCGGTGTGCAGGCATCGACGATCAGTATGTGGCGCCGGGCGCGGTGTCTGGCGGCGAGTTCGGGCGGCGTGCCCGGCGCGGCATGTCCGGCGCTCAGGCTCGCCTGCCAGCGGGCGAGGAACTTGCGCTGGTTGGCGACCTGGTAGGCCTTCACGCCCTGGCGGGTATCGGTGCCGGCAGTGACGCCCTCGCAATGCGCCACCACCGACTTGGGCTGGTACAGCACGCGCAGGCCGCGTGCGCGGACCTGCATCGCCAGGTCGGTGTCCTCGTAGTAGGCCGGCGCGTAGTGGCCGTCGAAGCCGCCGAGTTCGTCGAACAGCGCGCGCGGTATCGCGATGGCGGCGCCGGAGCAGTAGTCGGCCTCACGGACGAAGCTGTAGCGCGGGTCGTCGGGGTCGTCGAAGCGGCCGTAGTTCCAGCCCGAGCCGTCGGCGAAGACGATGCCGCCGGCTTCCTGCAGGCGGCCGTCGGGATAGACCAACTTGCTGCCGACCAGGCCGACGCGCTCGTGTTGCGCGAAGGTGTCGAGCAGGGCGTCGAGCCAGCCCGGCCGCACCTGAGTGTCGTTGTTGAGGAAGACCAGATACTCGCCGCGCGCCAGCGCCGCACCGGCGTTGCAGGCGCCGATGAAGCCGAGGTTGCGCGGATTGCGGTGAAAGCGCAGGCCGGGTATCTGCGGCAGGGTCGTGGCGGTGTCGTCGCTGGAGCCGTCGTCGACCACGATCACTTCGAACGGCGTGCGGTCGCCGCCGGTGGCAAGCGAGCGCAGGCAGTCGAGGGTATGGCCGAGCTGGTTGTAGACCGGGATGACGATGCTGGCCTGTGGCGCGTTGCATTCCGGCAGCTGCGGCAAGGTCGCGGCCGCCGGCTGCTCCCCGGGCGGTGGCAAGGTGGGCGTCGGCGCCGTGCCGGCGCGCAACTCCTGCAGGGTGCGGCGCAGGGTGTGACGCAGGCCGCGCACGCGCAGGCTGGTCAGGCCGCGTTGCAGCAGGTTGCAGGTGCGGCGCAGACGGAAGGTGAGCTCGACCCGGGCATCGCTCAGCCAGCGGTTGATCGCCCGTAGCGGGGCGGTCAGGCGCCAGGAGCGGCTTTCGAGCAACCGGCGACGCTCGGCTTCGGCTTCGTCTCGCTGGGTCAATGCCACGTCGCGTTGGCGGATCAGGTCGTCGGTGTCGCTATCGTACAGGGCGTAGGCGGACTGCAGGCGCTCGGCGAGTTCGTGCTGCTGGGTTTCCACCGCGCGCAGGCTGTCGCGCAGGTGCTCGACCTGCTGGCGCAGTTCGGCGGTCTCGCGCTCGAAGCCGCGCTCGCGCTCGTCGAGCTGTTGCGCGAAGGCGCGCTCGTTGGCGGCGATCTGCCGCTGCAGGTCCTGGGCCCAGTCGGCGCGGCGGTCGAGTTCGGCCTGCTGCTCGGCGAGCCGGGTCTGCAGGCTGGCGATGCGGCCCGAGGCGGCCGACAGTGCGGTCGCCAGCGCCACTGTCCGGGTGACGGCCGGGTCGGCGAGCGGGAGCTGCGGCGACCGCGGCGGTTCGGCCGGCAGCGCCTGCCGCCAGGCGGAAGCCATCGCGCCCAGACCGGGCAGCGGCGGCGCCGACAGCCGCGCCAGCGCGCGGCGGGCATCGGGGTCGGGGGCGAGGGTGGCGAGACGGGCGCACAGGCTGTCCGGCTCGGGGGCGACCAGCAGACCGTTTTCGCCGTCGCGGATGCGTTCGCGGTAACTGCCCAGCGCGGTGGCCAGCACCGGCAGACCGAGTTGCCACATCTCCGAGAGCGTGTAGCTCCAGGTCTCGGCGACGGTGGACGGCAGCAGGGCCAGATGCGGGCGGGCGCGGGCGACCAGCGCGGGCAGCTCCTCGCGCCGGTAGTCGAGCAGCACGTGCACGTTGCGCGCGCCGAGAAAGCGCTTGCCGGCCTGGCCGGCGCCGAGCAGCAGCAGCTCGACGTCGTCCGGCAGCCGTTCGATCAGCTCGGCCAGCAGTTCCTCGCCCTTGCCGCCGTGGATGCGCCCGGGCACCAGCACGCGCAGGCGGCCGCCATCGTCGTGCGGCGCGCCGACCTCGGCCAGTGCCGAGGCGCCGTGCGGAATCACCGTCCAGCGGCGTTCGGCCAACGCCGGCGCCATCCGGCACTGGTTGTCCCGCACGCCGGCGGTGGGCGCGACCAGCTGGGCGTCGGCCCGGGCCAGGGCGTCGAGGTAGGCCGTGCGCAGGGTGCGCCAGTCGTCGGGATCGCGTTCGGCGAAGGGGCTGTCGGCCGGCTCGGTGAGTGCCGCCACCAGGGCGTCGTCGTCGAAGCGCGCGTCGGGCTCGCCAAAGCGGGCATGCAGGCGCGGCCACAGCGGGTAGTAGTCGTGGGTGCAGACGGCGGTCGGCAGCCCGGTGCGCAGGGCGTCCAGGCTGTGCCCGATCAGCGAGGACACCAGTACCGCACCGACGTTCCAGTCGGCCAGGATGCCGGCGAGGATGGCGCGGTATTCGGCGGATTCGAGGTCGGTGCTGGCGATCGGCGCCGACAGCGGCCATTCGTGCAGCGGCTCGGCGTCGAGGCGGGCGTGCAGGGCCAGTCGCTCGCCGTGACGCTGGCGTTGCCAGTCGCCATGGGCGACCAGGACCAGGTGGTGGCGCTGGTCGTCGCCAGCCTGCAGGTCCTGCACGAAGCGCCAGGCGCCGCCGCCCCAGCCGTGCAGGATGTGCAGCACCACCGGGCGGCCATCCAGGCCGGGCAGGCCGTCGGGCCGGTGCGGTGCGGCCTGCAGTCGCTCGCGCAGGGCCGCGATCGGCAGGGCGGGCGTGGGGTCGGAAGCGGGCTGCCGAGGCGCCTCGACGTACAGGCAGGCCAGCAGCCCGCCGCGCAGGCTCGGCGGCAGACGCTCGTCGGCGATCCGTTCCAGGCGGGCCAGCGCATCGGCGCGCCAGAGGCTGAGCGCGGGCGACCAGTGCCGGCCGGGGTGGACGCGATGCTCGGCCAGCAGCCAGCAGCGGGCATCGGCCTCGGCCAGCGCGGGGGCGGGGCCGGCCCAGGGGTTCAGTGCGTCGAGGGCGCTGCCGGCCGTCGCGATCACGTCGATTCCGGGCGCGCCGGCCCCGGCCGCCAGCAGCCGCTCGAAGGCCGCGTGCG
>JBEQAM010000113.1:0-6577 GCA_041640375.1 Rehaibacterium sp.
GAGGGGCGCGGGGAGGGAAGGGGAAAGGGGGAGGGGATCGTCGCGCGCCCAACCGGGGGCCGGGCCGCTGCCGTGTCGATCATCGGGGCCTCAGCCGAGTCGCTGCCGCTCGTTGGACGAGGGGATATTCATCGCTTCGCGGTATTTTGCCACGGTTCGCCGGGCCACGGGGATGCCGGCC
Source organism: Rehaibacterium sp. (assembly GCA_041640375.1). Classification (GTDB taxonomy): domain Bacteria; phylum Pseudomonadota; class Gammaproteobacteria; order Xanthomonadales; family Xanthomonadaceae; genus Rehaibacterium. The sequence goes on from JBEQAM010000113.1 coordinate 182, forward strand.
GCCTTCAGCTCGGCGGCCATCCGGGCGTCGGAGAGCGGCCGGCGCGGGTCTTCGGCCTCGATCAGCTTGCGGATCATGGCCTGGATGGCGGTGCTGGAGGCGGCCCCGCCGTCCCCGGTGCCGACCCCGGAGGCGAAGAAGTGCCGGAACTCGAAGGTGCCGCGCGGGGTGCGCAGGTACTTGCGGACGGTGGCGCGGGAAACGGTCGATTCGTGCAGGCCCAGCTCCTCGGCGACGTCGCGCAGGGTGAGCGGGCGCATGGCCTCCGGGCCGTGGTCGAGAAAGCCGCTCTGCTGGCGGACGATGCAGCGGGCTACGCGCAGCAGGGTGTCGGCGCGGCTCTGCAGGCTCCGGATGAGCCAGCGCGCCTCCTGCAACTGGCCGCGCAGGTAGTGCGCATCCTCGCGGCTGGCGCGGGCCAGCAGGCGCTGGTAGCGGCGGCTGATGCACAGCTGTGGCTGGCAGCCGTGGGCCAGTGCGACCTTCCAGACCCCGCCCTCGCGCCAGGCCACGCAGTCGGGGCGGATGTACTCGGGCGCGGCCGGGGTGATCTGCGCGCCCGGGCGCGGGTCGAGCGAACGCAGCAGATCGACCGCGACGGCCAGCCCGGCCGGGTCGACGTCGAGTTCGGCGGCCAGCCGTGCGGGGCCGTGTCGGGCCAGGGCTTCGAGGTGGCCGGCGGCGATCCTGCGCGCCAGCGCCAGGCCGGGGGTGTCGGGGGAGAGGGCGCCGAGCTGGATGCTCAGGCAGTCGGCCAGGTCGATGGCGCCGACGCCGAGGGGGTCGAAATGCTGGATGCGGTGCAGGACCGGCAGCATCTCCTCCAGGGCGACGTCGATCTCGGGGCGCAGACTGGCGCGGATGGCGTCCAGCGATTCGGTCAGGTAGCCGTCCTCGCCGATGGCTTCGATCAGGGCGACGGCGATGGCGCGGTCGCGGGCGCTCATCGGGGTCAGGTGCAGCTGCCAGTAGAGGTGGTCGTGCAGGTCCTCGGGCTCGGAGACGGCGAACAGGCGGTCGCCATCGTCCTCGCCGCCCGAGTCGCCGTCGCTGTCGCGGCCGTACCAGTCCAGGCCGTCGTCGAAGTCGCCGGTTTCGGCGGCCGCGGCCTCCCCCGTGTCGACGGGCTCGGCGCCCGCGTCCGCGGCGGCTTGGTCCGCGCCGTCACCGTCAACGTCACCGTCATCGTCCGGCTCGGCCTCGTCGGCGCGTTCGAGCAGCGGGTTGCCGTCGAGGAGTTCGGCGACCTCGGCTTCCAGCTCGATCGACGACAGCTGGAGCAGGCGGATCGCCTGCCGCAGTTGCGGGGTGAGGGTGAGGTGCTGGCCGAGGCCGGGGCGGAGGGTGGGCTTCATGCGCGCTCGGAGCGGCGGTGCCGGGCCGTCGCGCCGGCGGTCAGAGCCGGAAGCTCTCGCCCAGGTAGACGCGACGCACTTCGGGATTGGCGAGCACCGCCTGGGGAGCTCCCTCCGCGAGTACCGTACCGGCGTTCAGGATATACGCGCGGTCGCAGATGCCCAAGGTCTCGCGGACGTTGTGGTCGGTGATCAGCACGCCGATGCCGCGGTTCTTGAGGTGACGGACGATCTTCTGGATCTCGCCGACCGAGATCGGGTCGACGCCGGCGAAGGGTTCGTCCAGCAGCATCAGCCGCGGCCGGGCGGCCAGGGCGCGGGCGATCTCGACGCGGCGGCGCTCGCCGCCGGACAGGCTGGCGCCGAGCTGGTCGGCGACATGGCCGACCTGCAGCTCGTCGAGCAGCGCCTCCAGTTCGCGCTCGCGACCGGCGGCGTCCAGGTCCGGACGCAGTTCCAGCACGGCGCGGATGTTGTCGGCCACGCTGAGCTTGCGGAACACCGACGGCTCCTGTGGCAGGTAGCCGACGCCGAGTCGCGCGCGGGCGTGCATCGGCAGGCCGGCGATGTCGGCGCCGTCGAGCACGATCTCGCCGGCGTCGGCCGGGACCAGGCCGACGATCATGTAGAAGCAGGTGGTCTTGCCGGCGCCGTTGGGGCCGAGCAGGCCGACCACCTCGCCGGCATCGAGCGTCAGGCCGAAGTCGCGGACGACCTCGCGCTGCCGGTAGCGTTTGCGCAGCCCGCGCGCGACCAGCATCAGGGCGTGCCTTCGCCGCCACGCGGCTGGATGGTCATGCGCACGCGGCCGCCCTGGCTGCCGGCATCGACCCGCCCGGTGCCCACGTCGTAGGTGACGTGTTCGCCGCTGAGCGTGCCGCGCGACTGCTCGACGGTGACCGCGCCGCTGAGCACGATCACGTCGCTGGAGAGGTCGTATTCGATCCGTTGCGCGACCGCGCGCATCGGGTTGCCTTCGTCGTCGATCTGGCGGAGCGTGGCCGGGGTGCCCTCGATGATCACGCGGGCGATCTCGCCGCCGCGTCGCACCACCACGGCGCTGTCGGCGCGCACGTCGAGCGAGCCCTGCGTGATGCGGACGTTGCCGATCAGGCGCGATTCGCCGTCGTCGGTGAGCAGGGCGTCGCTGCGGTCGGCCTCGATCTGCATCGGTTGCTGGCGGTCGTCCGAGCGCGCGGCGGCGTCCGGCGCGAGGACGAGCGCGGCCAGCAGCAGGGCCGAACGCAGGGCGGTATCAGCGGCGGATCGGAACATGGCGGCTTCGGACCTCGGCGAGCTGGATGCGGCGGGCGGCGAGGTCGGCATCGAGCTCGCGGCCCCGGAGTATAGAGTTGCCGAAAGTGACGTACACCTCGCGCTGGCTGGTGGCGCGCTGGGTTTTGGGGAACAGGGTGAGCTCCTCGGTCTCGATCCTCAGCGCGCCCTTGCCCGGCATGGGCGGGCCGTCGACACGCACCTCGCGGGTCAGGCGCAGCTCGTCGCCGCGTTCGTTGACCCAGCCGTCCTCGGCGCGCGCGACCCAGGCGCCATTTTCGGCGGGGACGCTGAACACCGGCTGGTCGATGGTGAGCTGGCCGGTGTAGGGGTCGCGCGCCAGCAGCGGGCCGCGGGCGGTGAAGGACTCGCTGCCGAACTCGTCGAGGAAGACCACCTGGAAATCGTCCAGGGTGTAGCTGGCGCGCGGCGGACCCATGTATTCCTGCGCCGGCGCGCGGCTGCGCAGCTGCCAGGCCATCCAGCCGGTGGCGACGACGGCGGCGAACAGGAACAGGGCGACCAGCGGACGGGCTTTCATCGATCCAGGAAGCGGGCGAGCACGGCGTCGGCGTGACCCTGCGCGGCCAGCAGCAGGTCGGCCAGTTCGCGCACGGCGCCGGCGCCGCCGGCGTGCTGGGTGCGCCAGTGCACGCGTTCGCGGACCCAGGGGTGGGCGTTGGCCGGGGCCGCCGAGAACCCGGCGAAGCCAAGCGCCGGCAGGTCGGGGAGGTCGTCTCCCATGAACGCGGTGTGCTCCGGGCCGAGGCCAAGCCCGACGCACAGCGCGCGCAGGCAGTCGCGCTTGTCCCGCACCCCCTGATGCACGTGCGGCAGGCCGAGCTCGCGCGCCCGCGCCTCGACGACCGGGCTGCGCCGCGCGGTGATCAGCGCCACCGCGATGCCGTGCTCGCCGAGCAGCTTCAGCCCGAGGCCGTCGTGCACGTGGAAGGCCTTGCTCTCGGTGCCGGCATCGCTGTGGATCAGCCGGCCGTCGGTCAGCGTGCCGTCCACGTCCAGCCCGAGCAGCCGCACGCGCGCGGCGCGTTCGCGGATGTCGGCGGGGAAGTCGTTGAGGTGGGAGTAGGGCATGTTTGACCGGGAGCCGGGAGCCGGAAATCGGAGAGCCAGGAGTGGGGAGCGGGAGCGGGGAGTCGTGGCCTGACCAGGATGCGCTTTTGCGATTTCCGCTGTGCCACTCCCGATTTGCGACCTTTAGACCACCCTTGCCCGCAACAGGTCGTGAATGTTGAGCGCGCCGACCACCCGGTTGTCGTCGTCGACCACCAGCAGGGCGCTGATCTTGTGCGACTCCATCAGGTGGGCGGCCTCCACGGCCAGGTTGTCGGGGCGGATCGTCTTGGGCTTGAGGGTCATCAGGCTGGCCACCGGCGTGCGGCGCAGGTCGAGCTGGGTGTCATCGAGGGTGCGGCGCAGGTCGCCGTCGGTGAACACGCCGAGCAGGCGGTTGTGCTCGTCGACGATGGCGGTCATGCCCAGCCGCTTGCGGCTCATCTCGACCAGCGCCTCGGTGACGGTGGCCTCGGCGCGCACGCGCGGGATGTCCTCGCCGGTGTGCATCACGTCGTGGATGTGCAGCAGCAGGCGGCGGCCGAGTGTGCCGGCCGGGTGCGAGCGGGCGAAGTCCTGCTCGGTGAAGCCGCGCGCCTCCAGCAGCGCGACTGCCAGCGCGTCGCCCATCACCAGCGAGGCGGTGGTGCTGGAGGTCGGCGCCAGACCCAGCGGGCAGGCCTCGGCCGGCACGCTGACGTCCAGGTGCGCGTCGGCATGGCTGGCCAGGGTGGACTGCGGCCGGCCGGTCATGGCGATCAGCGGCACGCCCAGCCGTTTGATGATCGGCACGATCATCAGCACTTCGTCGGTCTCGCCGGAGTTGGACAGCGCCAGTACCACGTCGCCGCGGGCGATCATGCCGACGTCGCCGTGGCTGGCCTCGCCCGGGTGCACGTAGAAGGCCGGGGTGCCGGTGGAGGCGAGGGTGGCGGCGATCTTGCGGGCGATGTGGCCGGACTTGCCCATGCCGGTCAGCACCACCTTGCCGGTGCAGGCCAGCATCAGCCGGCAGGCGGCGACGAAGCCGCCGTCCACGCGCGGCTTGAGCGCTTCCAGGGCGCGGGCCTCGGTGTCGATGACCGCCAGCGCGCTGTCGACCAGCAGCCTGTCGGGGCAGTCGTGGGCCGGTGCGGCGGCGGGAAGGGCATTCATCATGGTGGGGGCTCGGCGGGCGGCGGTCCGGCGTTCCGGCGCCGCGCGGTTTCCATTAAAGTAGCGGCCCATTGTATCCCAGCCATCACCCGCGCCCGCCTTGCGGCGCCGATTCCCATGGACGCAGACACCATCCGCCAGCTGATCGAGCAGGGCCTGCCCGGCGCGCGCGCCGAGGTGCGCGGCGACGACGGGGTGCACTTCGAAGCCACCGTGGTCGCCGAGGCCTTCCGCGGCAAGCTGCCGCTGGCCCGCCACCGCCTGGTCTACGCCACCTTGGGCGAGCTGATGGGCGGCGCGATCCATGCGCTGTCGCTGCGCACGCTGACGCCCGACGAAGCCGGGACCGGGGGATAGGGAATGCGGGTCCGCCGCAGGCCGTCAGCCCGCCCCTTTCCCGCCATGTCCTGTCCGCAGACCGGCCGATGTCCGCGCTAGAACGGCCGGGTGCCTCCAGCGTGCGCCGGCGGCGTCGCCATCCGCCCTTGCCGATTTTCGATCCCCGATTTCTGGTGTCCGTCCCATGGCCAAAATCCTGATCCACGGCGGCCAGCCGCTCCACGGCGAGGTGCAGATCTCCGGCGCCAAGAACGCGGTGCTGCCGATCCTGTGCGCCACGCTGCTGTGCGACGGGCCGGTCGAGATCGGCAACGTGCCGCACCTGCAGGACGTGACCACCACCATGTCCCTGCTCGGCGAGCTGGGCATGCAGTTGACCATCGACGAGAAGATGCGGATCCAGGCCGACCCGCGTCACGTCGACCGCTTCGTCGCGCCCTACGAACTGGTCAAGACCATGCGCGCCTCGATCCTGGTGCTGGGCCCGCTGGTGGCGCGCTTCGGCCATGCCGAGGTGTCGCTGCCGGGTGGCTGCGCGATCGGTTCGCGCCCGGTCGACCAGCACATCCGCGGCCTGCAGATGCTGGGCGCCGAGGTCGTGGTGGAGAACGGCTACATCAAGGCCCGCGCCGAGCGCCTGAAGGGCGCGCGCATCGTCATGGACGTGGTGACCGTCACCGGCACCGAGAACCTGATGATGGCGGCGGCGCTGGCGCGCGGCACCACGGTGCTGGAGAACGCCGCCCAGGAGCCGGAAGTGGTCGATCTCGCCCATTGCATCAACGCGATGGGCGGCAAGGTCCACGGCGCCGGCACCAGCACGATCACCATCGAGGGCGTCGACCGCCTGCACGGTGGGGTCTACGAGGTGCTGCCCGACCGTATCGAGACCGGCACCTTCCTGGTCGCCGCCGCGATGACCGGCGGCCGCGTGGTCGCCCGCCGCACCCGCGCCGACATCCTCGATGCGGTGCTGCTCAAGCTGGAGCAGGCCGGCGCGCATCTGGACACCGGGCCGGACTGGATCGCGCTGGACATGGGCGGCCGGCGCCCCAAGGCGGTCAACCTGACCACCGCGCCGTATCCGGCCTTCCCGACCGACATGCAGGCGCAGTTCACCGCGCTCAACTGCATCGCCGAGGGCGTGGGCGTGATCACCGAGACGGTGGTCGAGCACCGCTTCCGGCACGTGCAGGAACTG
>JBEQAM010000114.1:0-6576 GCA_041640375.1 Rehaibacterium sp.
CCGCAGGCGGACGGGCCGCAGCACCTCCGGCGGGGCGTGGGCCGTCAGCCAGCGGGCCAGGATGCGGTTCCACAGGTGGCTCTGGTACGCCGACAGGTACAGGCCGCGCAGGTCCGGCCGCACGATGCTGAGCTCGGCCGCCGTGAACCACCCGGGCGGACAGCACGGCGGGTCGAGCAGCGGGTCGCCGACCAGCAGCGCATCCGGGCGCCATTCGGCCAGCAGGCGCTGCACCGCCTGCCAGTCCGGTTGACCGTCGCGCACGGTCAGCACGCTCAGGTCGCGGGCGGTGCCGGACAGCGCATTGCCTACCGCCACGCCGATGCACTTGGCGCCGACGTCGAAGCCGAGCACGCAGCCGATCGCCATGTCAGGCGCGCCCGGAATAGTCGGTGAGCCGGCCCAGGTCGACGCCGAGCCGCTCGGCCGCAGCCTGCCAGCGCCGCTCCAGTGGCAGCGAGAACAGGATGTCGCGGTCGGCCGGAACGGTCAGCCAGACGTTCTCGGCCAGTTCGCCTTCGAGCTGCCCGGCGGTCCAGCCGGCGTAGCCGAGCGCGACCAGCGCGTGTTCCGGCCCTTCGCCGCGCGCCATCGCTTCCAGGATGTCGCGCGAGGTGGTCACCGCCAGCCGCTCGCCGATGGGCAGGGTGGAAGCCCACTGGCGGCCGTCGTCGTGCAGCACGAAACCGCGCTCGGGCTGCACCGGCCCGCCGATCAGCACCGGCTGGGCAGCCAGCACGGGGTCGTCGGTCTCGATCCTCATCTGCCGCAGCACGTCGCCCAGGCGGAAGTCGGACACCCGGTTCACCAGCAGCCCCATCGCTCCCTCCTCGTCGTGCTGGCAGAGCAGGGTCAGCCCTCTGGCGAAATTCGGATCGTCCATCGCCGGCATCGCGATGAGGAAGTGATCGACCAGGAAACGCGGGGCATGCATGCAGCCATTGTAGCCGCTCGCCCGGCGTGCCGGCCTGCTGGCGGCGCCTGCCACGGCAGGCCCGGCACCCCGTCGGTCATGAGCGGCGGCGAGCCGCCTACTACGGCGAGGCCGGCCGCACTCGCCTGCTCGCCGACGCCGGCATCGCCCGCAACCGCCTGCAGGCGGATGCCGCCATCCACCACGCCGGCGCGATCCCGCGGCTGGCCGAATCGCATGGCTCCTTCACCGCCCGGCTCGACGTCCGCCACCCAAGCGACAAGGCCGACGGGATGAAGTCGTTCAGGCGGGCCTTCCGCTTCACCGGCAGCGGGATGGCGGGCGAATTCCTCACCAGCGCCGGCTGGTTGCCCGGCGCGCACCGCGCCGATTGCCCGGCCCATGTCCCATCCTCGCGCTGCGACCGGCGTGGCTGCGCCGACGCGGTGCGTCGGCCAGCGGCGTCCCCAACGGCGAAGGCCGGGCGAACCCGGCCTTCGCTCCCCGCCCCGGATGGAGTCGATCAGCGGTTCTCGACCAGTTCCACGCCATCCAGGCCCTGCGACAGCGTGTGCGCGTCGCCGCCCTGGCTGAGCTTGATCTTCAGCCGCACCTCGTTGCTGGAGTCGGCGTAGCGCAGCGCGTCCTCGTAGCTGATCTCACCGGCCATGTACAGCTCGTACAGGCTCTGGTCGAAGGTCTTCATGCCCAGGTTGGTGGACTCCTTCATCACCTCCTTGAGCTTGTGGATCTCGCCCTCGCGGATGTAGTCCGAGACCAGGGGCGTGCCGAGCAGGATTTCCATCGCCACCCGCCGCGCCTTGCCGTCCGGGGTCGGCACCAGCTGCTGGGCGATCACGCCCTTGAGGTTCAGCGACAGGTCCATCAGCAGCTGGCTGCGCCGGTCCTCGGGGAAGAAGTTGATGATGCGGTCCATCGCCTGGTTGGCATTGTTGGCGTGCAGGGTGCACAGCACCAGGTGGCCGGTCTCGGCGAAGGCGATGGCATGGTCCATGCCCTCGCGGGTGCGCACCTCGCCGATCATGATCACGTCCGGCGCCTGACGCAGGGTATTCTTCAGTGCCGCCTCCCAGCTGTCGGTATCGATGCCGACCTCGCGCTGGGTCACGATGCAGCCCTCGTGCTTGTGCACGAACTCGATCGGGTCCTCGATGGTGATGATGTGGCCGGTCGAATTCTGGTTGCGGTAGCCGATCATCGCCGCCAGCGAAGTCGTCTTGCCGGTGCCGGTGGCACCGACGAAGATGATGATGCCGCGCTTGGTCATCGCCAGCGTCTTGATGATCGGCGGCAGGTTGAGCTCTTCGATGGTCGGGATGCGCGTCTCGATCCGGCGCAGCACCATGCCGACCTGGTTGCGCTGGTAGAAGCACGACACGCGGAAGCGGCCGACGCCGGACACGCCGATGGCGAAGTTGCACTCGTGCGTCTTCTCGAACTCCTCGCGCTGCGCCGGCGTCATTACGTTGAGCACGAGGTCGCGGCTCTGCTGTGGGGTGAGCGGATTCTGGGTGATCGGCGAGATCTTGCCGTTGACCTTCATCGACGGCGGCACGCCGGCGGTGATGAAGAGGTCGGACGCCTTCTTGTGCGCCATCAGCTTGAGATAGCTGGTGAAATCGATGCTGCTCATGGTTTGACTCCGGTGAGCGGCGAGCGGTGGGCGGTCGAAGCGGGGAGCTACAGCCGCTCACCGCTGACTGCTCACCGCCGGCCAGTCAATCGAACAGACGCTTGTCTTTCGCGTATTCGCGCGCGCTGGCGCGGGTGACCAGGCCGCGTTTGACCAGATCCTGCAGGCACTGGTCGAGCGTCTGCATGCCGTAGTTCTGACCGGTCTGGATCGCCGAATACATCTGCGCGACCTTGTCCTCGCGGATCAGGTTGCGCACCGCCGGGATGCCGACCATGATCTCGTGCGCGGCGATGCGTCCGCCGCCGACCTTCTTCAGCAGCGACTGCGAGATCACCGCACGCAGGCTTTCGGACAGCATCGAGCGCACCATCGGCTTCTCGCCGGCCGGGAACACGTCGATGATGCGGTCGATGGTCTTGGCCGCCGAGCTGGTGTGCAGGGTGGCGAACACCAGATGGCCGGTTTCGGCCGCGGTGAGCGCGAGGCGGATGGTCTCGATGTCGCGCATCTCGCCGACCAGGATGTAGTCGGGATCCTCGCGCAGCGCGGAACGCAGCGCCTCGTTGAAGCCGTGGGTGTCGCGATGCACCTCGCGTTGGTTGATCAGGCACTTCTGCGAGGTGTGGACGAACTCGATCGGGTCCTCGATGGTGAGGATGTGCCCGTACTGGTTCTTGTTGATGTGGTCGACCATCGCCGCCAGCGTGGTCGACTTGCCCGAACCGGTCGGCCCGGTGACCAGGATCAGCCCCTGCGGCTGGTCGATCAGCTCGCGGAAGACCTTGGGCGCGCCCAGGTCGTCCAGGGTCAGCACCTCGGACGGAATGGTGCGGAACACCGCGCCGGCGCCGCGGTTCTGATTGAAGGCGTTGACACGGAAGCGCGCCAGCCCGGGAATCTCGAACGAGAAGTCGACTTCCAGGAATTCCTCGTAATCGCGGCGCTGCTTGTCCGACATGATGTCGTAAACCAGCGCGTGCACCTGCTTGTGGTCGAGCGCGGGGATGTTGATGCGGCGCACGTCGCCGTCGACGCGGATCATCGGCGGCAGACCCGCCGAGAGATGCAGGTCGGAGGCCTTGTTCTTGACCGAGAAGGCGAGCAGTTCCGCGATATCCATGCGCGTTCCCCTTGGCGCTGCGACTACAATCCGGGATGTAGCGGTCCCGGGCAGTATAGCCCTAATGCCTAGCCGTCAAAGCCCGACATGGACGCCCTGAGCCAGGCCTTTCGCGACATCGTTCAAAGGATTGCCAACGCGAGCCGGTCGGCCGGTCGGCCACAGCCCGCCGGCCTGCTTGCGGTTTCCAAGACCCAACCGGTCGAACGCATCCGCGCCCTGGCCGCCTGCGGGCAGCGCGCCTTCGGCGAGAACTATGTCCAGGAGGCGCTGAGCAAGCAGGACGCGCTGACCGACCTGCCCCTGGAATGGCATCTGATCGGCCACCTGCAGTCGAACAAGGCGCGCGAAGCGGCGACCCGCTTCGACTGGGTGCAGACGCTGGACCGGCCGAAGCTGGTCGCTGCGCTCGACCGTCACCGTCCGCCCGACCGGCCGCCGCTGAACGTGCTGATCCAGGTCAACATCGACGACGAGGCCAGCAAGTCCGGCTGCCGTCCCGAGGACGTGTTGCCGCTGGCCGCGGCCATCGTCGCCGCGCCGCGGCTGCGCCTGCGCGGACTGATGGCGATCCCCGCGCCGCACCCCGAGGCCGAGCTTCGTCGCGCCGGCTTCCGCAGGATGAAGGCGCTGTACGACCGGCTCGCCGCGCACCATCCGCAGGTCGACACGCTGTCGATGGGCATGAGCGAGGACTTCGAGTTGGCCATCGCCGAGGGCGCGACGCTGGTGCGGGTAGGATCGGCCCTGTTCGGGCCGCGCCAATACCGGGAGTCGGAAACCGCAAACCGCAAGCCGTAGCAGCCGGCCTCCGCCGGGCTTGCCGCCCGGGTGGGTGCGACTATGCTTGCCGTCACTTCCTCCGCTCCCGCGTGCGCCATGCCGACCCCCGATCTCCGACTCCCGCTTCCCGGAAAAATCGCCTTCATCGGTGGCGGCAACATGGCCCGTGCGCTGATCGGCGGACTGGTCAGGCGCGGCATCCCGGCCGACCGGATCGCGGTGTCCGACCCCAGCGGCGAGGCGCGCGCCGGGCTGGCACGCGATTTCGGCATCGGCACGCACACGGACAACCTCGCCGCCGCGACGTCAGCAGACGTGTGGCTGCTGGCGGTCAAGCCGCAGGCGATGCGTGCGGTCTGCACGGGGCTGGCGCCGGCCGCGCAAACGCATGCGCCGCTGATCGTCTCGATCGCCGCCGGCATCGCCACCCCCCAGATCGACCGCTGGCTGGGCGGCGGGCAGGCGATCGTCCGCTGCATGCCCAACACGCCCGCCCTGCTCGGCGCCGGCGTCACCGGCCTGCATGCCAACGAGCGCGTCGATGCGGCGCAACGCGCGCTGGCCGAGTCGCTGCTGGGGGCGGTGGGCGCCACCGTGTGGATTCCCGACGAGACGCGGATGGACGCGGTCACGGCCGTTTCCGGCAGCGGCCCGGCCTATGTCTTCCTGCTCGCCGAAGCGATGGAGGCGGCCGGCGTCGCACAAGGCCTGACGCCCGACGCGGCACGCACACTGACGCTGCAGACCGTGCTCGGCGCGGCCAGGATGCTGGCCGAATCCGGCGAGCCGGCGGAGGTCCTGCGCCGGCGCGTCACCTCGCCCGGCGGGACCACCCAGGCGGCGCTGGAAACCCTCGAGGCCGGCGGCTTCCGTACGCTGGTCGGCGCAGCCATCGCCGCCGCCACCCGCCGCGGCAAAGAGCTTTCGGCGGCCAACGACTGAACCACCGCGGCAACACCATCCGCCGCATCCCCGATGGAGCCTGCATCATGTCCCACTTGCGCCGTTTCCTCGCCCTCGCCCTGCTCGCCTTCGCCACGCCGCTGGCGGCCGGGCAGCTGACGTCCGGCGACCTCACCCTGCACTACAGTGCGCTGCCGACGACCAGCCTGACCGCCGAGGTCGCCCGCCAGTACGGCATCACCCGCTCCGGCAACCGGGTCCTGCTCAACATCGCGCTGCGCCGCGCGGTCGCCGACGGGGATGTCGCGGTCGCCGCCGCAGTCCGCGCCTCGGCCAGCAACAGCGCCGGCCAGCGCCAGGAAATCCGCCTGCGCGAGGTGCGCGAGGGCGACGCGATCTACTACCTCGGCGAGGCCCGCGTGAACGATCGGGAAACCCTGAGCTTCGAGATCGAGGCGCGGGTCGACGACCGTCCGCTGCAGGTGCGCTTCCAGCAGCAGTTCTTCGCGCCGCGCTGAGTCGCGGCGCCGTCGGCGCCCGGGTCAGTCCGCACGCAGCAGCGCGCGGCAAGATTCGTCGTCGGCACCGCCGCGCTCGGCCAGTTCGCTCAGGGTCGCCGCCACGGCCTCGCCCCAGGGCGAATCGTCCGGCAGCGTGGCGGCCACCGGCCGCAACACCCGTTCGCCGGCACGCGGGCAACCCAGCTCGCCGAGCACGCTGGCGAGGTTGTTGGCCAGCACCGCATCCCCCGGCGCCCGCACCAGCCCCTCGGCATAACGCCGCGCCGCCTCGCGCCGCTCGCCGCCGGCATAGGCGAGATTGCCCAAGCCCAGCCACGGGCGCGGATCCTGCGGCCAGGCCTGCAGCGCCGCACGCCAGGCGAGCTCGGCCGCCGCGGCGCCGGCCACCGGCTCGAAGGCCGCCACCGTCTCCACATAGCGGCGCGGATCGGCCCGCGCCGGCAGCTCGCCCGGCGTCAGCACGACCAGCGCCCAACGCTCCGCCCAGTCCCAGGTACGCAGGAAGCTGCGGGCCGACATGCTCATGCCCTCGCGGGTCCCGCTGTTGAGCACGACGCGGCCGCGCGCCGGATCGTGCCCGACCACCACGGCATAGTGCCAGACCGGAAATCCCGGCGTGCGCAGGTTCTGCAGCACCAGCACCGGCCGGCCGGCGCGCAGTTCGGCCAACAGCGCCTCC
>JBEQAM010000115.1:0-6477 GCA_041640375.1 Rehaibacterium sp.
GCCGCAGACGACCAATCCGCGGCTGGGCATCCGCGTGGTGCGGGAGTTCTGAGAACGGGGGCGGCGCGCATCGCCGCCGGCAGTGGCGGGCTGGCGATGCCGCACGCTCCCGTACGGGCATCGCCCCGGTCCATCCAAGAGCCTGTCCTGAGCAGGTCCAAACGCTCAGGACGAGCCGGACTGCGTCCGGGCCGGGGCCCGGCTTTGCTGCCGCTGCCGGCGAGCAGGATCGACATGGATCCCGCTTGGCACCGGTATGGGGATGTCTGGATATTCTTCCCCGAGTCCCGGCCTCAGAAGCTCATGAACAGGCCGCCGTTGACCGGAATGTTGGCGCCGGTGATGTAATCGGCATCGTCTGCGCAGAGAAACCGCACCGTGCGGGCGATGTCGTCGGGCCGGCCCATGCGGCCGACCGGGATCGAGGCCACGATCTGCGCGCGCAGGTCCTCGCGTACCGCGCGGGTCATCTCGGTATCGATGTAGCCGGGCGAGACGCTGTTGACGGTCACGCCCTTGCGCGCCACCTCGCGTGCCAGTGCCATCGTGAATCCATGCATCCCGGCTTTCGCCGCGGCGTAGTTGGTTTGGCCGAACTGGCCGGTCTGGCCGTTGACCGAGCTGATGTTGACGATGCGGCCGAAGCCGCGTTCGGCCATGTCCCCGACGACGTGACGGCAGAGGTTGAACACACTGTCGAGGTTGACCCGCAGCACCTCTGCCCATTGCGTGCGCTCCATCTTGCGCAGGGTGGCGTCGCGGGTGATGCCGGCGGCGTTGACCAGGATGTCGACCGGGCCCAGTTCGCGGCCGAGACGGTCGACCAGGGCGGCGCAGGCGTCGTAGTCGGCGACGTCGCAGGGCTCCAGGCGCACGTCGAGGCCGGCGGTGTCGGCCGTGAAGCGAGCCAACCGTTCGGGACGGGTATCGAGATCGACCGCGATCACGCGGCGTCCGTCGCGGGCGAGATGGCGGCAGATGGCCGTGCCCAGACCACCGATGCCGCCGGTGACGACGGCCAGTCGCTTGTTCATGCGGGCTCCCGGAAGGGCGAGGGTTTGCCGCACGGCAGCGCGTGCCGCCGCGCACAAAGCCGGGGAGCTTAGGCGGCCGCGGAGCGGCCCGTCAAACGCTCAGCGCGAGCGCGTGCGGCTGCCCTGGCGGGGCTTGTTGCCCTCGGGGTCGATGCTGCCGAGCAGGCCCTTCTGGAAGTCCTTCCACAGGTCCATGTTGCGCTCGGTGATCTGGTTGAGCATCGCCCACGGCGTCTGGCCGATCAGGCTGTTGAGCTGGCTGCGGAACTGCTGCTGCTGCTCCAGGAACATCTCCATGCTGCGCTCCAGGTAGCTGCCCATGAAGCCCTGCAGGGAGTCGCCATAGAAGCGGATGATCTGGCTGAGCAGCTGGGTGGAGAGCATCGGCTGCCCGTCCTGCTCGTGTTCGGCGATGATCTGCAGCAGCACCGAGCGGGTCAGGTCCTCGCCGGTCTTGGCGTCGCGCACCTGGAACTCCTCGCCGTCGACGATCAGCTGGCGCACGTCCTCGAGCGTGATGTAGCTGGAGATCTCCGTGTCGTAGAGGCGACGGTTCGGATACTTCTTGATGATGCGGACTTGTGCCATGCGACAACCGTTGCGGTTCGTTCTGCGGCGCACCAGGCGCGGCGGCCTTTCCGCAGCATGGCGTAGCGGCTGGGGCGATGCAAGCGCGGGCCGGGCGGAGGCCCGCGGCCCGCGCCGGCCCGGAGGGCTTACCAGCCCATGTGATGGCCGCCGTTGATATCGAGGTTGGAACCGGTGATCCAGCCCGCCTCCTCGCTGACCAGGAAGGCCACCGCGTAGGCGATCTCCTCGGGCTTGCCGAGCCGGCCGGTGGGGATGTCGGCGACGATTTTGGCGCGGACTTCCTCCGGCACCGCCATCACCATATCGGTGGCGACGTAGCCGGGCGAGACGGTGTTCACCGTGATCCCGAGCTTGGCGTTCTCGCGCGCCAGCGAGATGGTGAAGCCGTGCATGCCGGCCTTGGCGGCGGCGTAGTTGGCCTGGCCGTACTGGCCCTTGAGGCCGTTGATCGAGCTGATCTGCACGATGCGGCCCCACTTGCGCTCGCGCATGCCCTCGATCACCGGGCGGGTGACGTTGAAGCAGGCGTTGAGGTTGGTGTTGATGACGTCGTGCCACTGGGCCGGCGTCATGCGGTGGAAGGTGGTGTCGCGGGTGATGCCGGCGTTGTTGATGAGGATCTCGATCGGGCCGACTTCGGACTCGACCGCGCGCACCATCGCTTCGGCGGAGGCGGTGTCGCCGACATCGCCCGGCACCAGCGTGACCTCGATGCCACGCGCCCGCATCGCCTGCTGCCATTCCTCCGCCTTGGCCCGGTTGCGGTAGTTGGTGGCAACGCGGTGGCCCATGCCGGCCAGGCGTGCGCAGATGGCGGTGCCGATGCCGCCGGTGCCGCCGGTGACGAGTGCGACGCGAGAAGTCATGCGGTGTCCCTCCCCTGGGGTGTGGTCCGGTGTGCCGGCAGTGTACTGCCGTCCGTCCGGTTTTTCGCTGCGGCGGGCGGGCGGCCGGCGCGCGGTATCCGCTGCGGCTCGAAGGCGGCCTGCGCGGCGGCCAGGAAGGCCCGGACGCTGCTCGCGCCGGTGACCGCGACGGCCGCCTGCCCGAGGAAGGCCCAGGCCGCGCGCAGCGCCGGCAGCGGGTCGCCGGCATCCACCGGCAGGGCAGCCAGCGACTTGCCGAGCTTGCGGCCGGTGGCATCGAGCACGATCGGCAGGTGCGCATAGCGGGGTGTCGGCAGGCCGAGCCGCTGTTGCAGCAGGATCTGGCGTGGCGTGGAGTCGAGCAGATCGGCCCCGCGCACCACGTCGGTGATGCCCTGGGCGGCATCGTCGACCACCACGGCGAGCTGGTAGGCCCACAGGCCGTCGGCGCGACGGATCACGAAGTCGCCGACCTCGCGGTCGAGCGCCTGCTCGAACCGGCCCTGGATGGCATCCCGGAAGCCGATGCGCTCGCCTTCCGGCACCCGCAGCCGGATCGCCGGCGCACGTGCCGGGTCGCTGGGGGCGCAGTCGCGGTGGATGCCGCCGGCGGCGGCCAGGTCGCTGCGGCTGCAGCGGCAGGCGAAGGCATGACCGGCGTCGAGCAGACGCCGCAGGGCGGCGGCATAGAGGTCGCTGCGCCCGCTCTGGCGAACGACCGGTTCGTCCGGCACCATCCCGAAAGCGGCCAGGGTGCGCAGCTGGTCCTCGGCGGCGCCCGGCACTTCGCGCGGCGGGTCGATGTCCTCGATCCGCACCAGCCAGGCGCCGCCGGCGCGACGGGCGAACAGCCAGCTGCCGAGCGCGGCGACCAGCGAGCCGAAATGCAACGGGCCGGTGGGCGAGGGGGCGAAGCGGCCGCGGTAGCCGGAGGAGACAGGGGTCATGCGCGGGCGCGGTGGCGGCGTCGGTGCCTGTGCTGAACGAGGGCTTCACGCCGGCCGGCGCGGCGCGAGGTGGCTTGAACTTCGCGCAGTCTACCCAATCTATACTCCCGCCAATGCCCTCGCCGGGTCCGCAACGACGAGAGAGAAAAAATGATCAAGCGAATGTTCTTCTTCCTGCTCACCAACCTGGCCGTGCTGGTGCTGCTGGGCATCGTGCTGTCGGTGCTGCAGAGCGTGTTCGGCATCAGTCTCGGAAACAACGCCGGGCTGCTGTTGTTTGCGGCGATCTTCGGCTTCGGCGGCGCCTTCATTTCGCTGCTGATGTCCAAGTGGGCGGCCAAGCGCGGCACCGGGGCGCAGGTGATCACGCAGCCGCGCAACGAGACCGAGGCCTGGCTGCTTGCCACCGTGCGTCGCCAGGCGGAGGCGGCGGGCATCGCCATGCCCGAGGTGGCGATCTACGACGCCCCGGAGATCAATGCCTTTGCCACCGGCCCGAGCCGCAACAATTCGCTGGTGGCGGTCTCGACCGGCCTGCTGCGGGCGATGAATCGCGACGAAGCCGAGGCCGTGCTCGCGCACGAGGTCAGCCACATCGCCAACGGCGACATGGTGACCATGACCCTGATCCAGGGCGTGCTCAACACCTTCGTGATCTTCCTGGCCCGCGTGGTCGGCCGGATGATCGACGCCTGGCTCAGTGGCAACCGCGACGGCGGGCCGAGCTTCGCCTACTACATCATCGTGATCGTGCTGGACATCATTTTCGGCCTGTTCGCGTCGATGATCGCGATGTGGTTCAGCCGCCATCGCGAGTTCCGTGCCGATGCGGGCGGCGCGAAGCTGGCCGGCCGCGACAAGATGATTCGCGCGCTCGAACGCCTCGCTCAGACCTACGGCCACAGCACGCTACCCGACCAGGTCCGCGCCTTCGGCATCTCCGGCGGCGTGGCGCATGGTCTCAAGCGCCTGCTGATGAGCCATCCGCCGCTGGCCGAGCGCATCGCCGCGCTGCGCCACGGCTGAGCCGGGCCGGCGTCCCCGGCAGCCCTAGCGAAAAGGCCCGCCTTCCGGCGGGCCTTTTCGTTTCATGCTCCTCCCGATCCCTGGTTTGTCAGCCGAAGTCGTAGTTCATCACCGGGCCGGCAGGGGCCAGGAAGTGGCCCTCGACATAGTCCACGCCGCTGGAGAACAGCACGGTCATGGAGGCGGCGTCCTGCACGAATTCGGCGATGGTCAGCTTGCCGGCGGCGCGCGCCTGGCCGGCGATCTCGCGGATCTTCTTCTGACTTTCGGCGTTGCGCGACAGATCGTTCATGAAGCTGCGATCGATCTTGAGGAAGGCCGGGTCGATATGCGCCAGCAGCTGGAAGGAATTGAGGCCGGAGCCGAACTGCTCCAGCGCCAGACGGCAGCCATGGGCGGCGATCGCGCGCTGGAATTCCTGGGCCGCCTTGAGGTGGGTGTGCACCTTGGCCTCGGGAATCTGCAGCACCAGCCGGTCGCCGGGTACGCCGAGCTTGCGCAGGCGCTCGCCGATCAGCACGGGGAGCTCGGCGCCGGTCAGCGACTGGGCACTGATCTTCACGAACAGCGTGGTGTGCTTGCCGGCCTTGCGACGTTCGGCCAGGACCTCGATCGCGCGACCGATCACCCAGCGGTCGATCTCGCCGAGCAAACCATGCTCTTCGGCGGCCGGGAGGAAATCCAGCGGCGGCACCATTTCATCGCCGCTGCCCTTCATCCGCAGGTAGGCCTCGTAGGTTTCGCCGGGCTCTCCATGCAGGTTGATGATCGGCTGGTAGTGCAGGAGCATGCCGTTGCCGGCGAGCGCCTGGCGGATCTCTTCGACCCGGCGCAGCACCCGCTCTTCCTCGGCGCGATCGCGGGCGGATGGGTCGAAGATCTCGATCCGGTTGCCGCCGACGCTGCCGGCCGATTGCAGGCACTGCCCGGCCTTGCCCAGCACCTGCTGCAGGCTGGCGATCTTCTCGCCGATCTGTACGCCGCCGATGCTGACCGTCAGGCTGAGCGAGCGTTCGCCGACTTCGACGATGTGGCCGTGATAGGCCTTGCGGATGCGCTCGGCGATCTCGCCGGTGCGCCGGTGGTCGCTCTGCCGGCACAGCACGGCGAAGCTGTGGTCGGAGAAGCGCGCGGCGACGCAATGCTCGTCCAGTGCGGTTTCCAGCCGCCGCGCCAGCTCGACCAGCAGCTCGTCGGCGTGGGTCAGGCCGATCTCCGACAGCAGGGCGGCATGGTTGTCCGGCTGCACCAGCAGCAGGGCCTGTGCGCCGCGGCCTTCGGCGGCGGAGGACACCACCACCTCCAGCTCGGCCAGGAAGTGCTGCCGGTTGTACAGGCCGGTGACATGGTCGCGCTGGCGCAGTGCGTCGAGCTCGCGCGCCATGTCCGCGTCCAGTGTCTTCTGCCGGAAGACGATCTGCAGACAGGGCTCGCCCTCGTAGCTGGCCTGGGCAAACTCCATCACCGCGTCGAACACCGAGCCGTCGGCACGCTGCGCGACCAGCTGCAGGGTTTTCGGCGGCGGCTCGCCCTTGCCGAGCTGCTTGAGCAACTGCTTGAACTCGCCGGCGTGCGATGGTGCGATCATGTCCAGCAGCGGGAGTCCCTCGATGTCGTCGAAACTCTCGTAGCCGAACATTTCCAGATAGGCCTCGTTGGCGCGGATGTGCATGCCTTCGTGGACGTAGGCGATCGGATCGCGCGAGGAGGCGATCAGCGCGTCGCAGCGGCGTTCGGTCTCGCGCAGCGCGGCCTCGAGATGGCGCTGCGCGCGGCGCCCTTCGAGTGCCGCGAACTCGTTGCGCACGACGTGCTGCAGGTGCTGCGGGCTGTCGCGCAACGCCAGGTTGCGCGCGCCGGCGGCCAGCGCCGCGACGACCGCATCCTCGGCGAGCGTATCGAGCGTGGCGACGATCGGGATGTCCTTGCCGCTGGCGTTGACGATGCGCACCACTTCGTCGAACGGGATCGTCCTGGCTGTCGGTGAGGCGAGGACGAGGTCTGCGTTGTGCT
>JBEQAM010000116.1:0-6347 GCA_041640375.1 Rehaibacterium sp.
GGTGGTCACGCTCTCGCATGCCGGCTACGCCAAGCGCCAGCCGGTCAGCGCCTATCGCGCCCAGCGTCGCGGCGGCAGGGGCCGTGCGGCAGTGGCGACGAAGGAAGAGGATTTCATCGACAAGCTCTGGCTGGTCAATACCCACGACACCCTGTTGACCTTCACCAGCGCCGGCCGTGTGTTCTGGCTGTCGGTCTACCAGTTGCCGGAGGCCGGCCCGAACGCGCGCGGCCGCCCGATCGTCAACTGGATCGCGCTGGAGGAAGGCGAGAAGGTCCAAGCCGTGCTGCCGGTGCGCGAGTATGCCGAGGGTCACTACGTGTTCTTCGCCACCCGCAACGGCACGGTCAAGAAGACCCCGCTGACAGAGTTCGCCTTCCGCCTGCAGCGCGGCAAGATCGCCATCAATCTCGACCAGGGCGATGCCCTGGTGGACGTGCAGCTCACCGACGGCCGCCGCGACGTGATGCTGTTCGCCTCCAACGGCAAGGCGGTGCGCTTCGCCGAAGACGAGGTCCGCGCGATGGGCCGCACCGCCACCGGCGTGCGCGGCATGCGTCTGGCCGAGGGCGAGCAGGTGGTCAGTCTGATCGTGGTCGATGGCGAGGGCGACATCCTCACCGCCACGGCCAACGGCTACGGCAAGCGCACCGCGCTGGCCGAATACCCGCGCAAGGGCCGCGGCACGATGGGCGTGATCGCCATCCAGACCTCCGAGCGCAACGGGCCGCTGGTGGGCGCCATCCAGCTCACCGAGCAGCACGAGATCCTGCTGATCTCCGACCAGGGCACCCTGGTGCGCACCCGCGCCGCCGAGATCTCGCAGGTCGGCCGCAACACCCAGGGCGTGACCCTGATGCGTCTGGCCGAGGGTGAGAAGCTGCAGGCGATCGAGCGTGTCGATGCCTTCGTCGAGGAGGAGGCCAATGGCGAGGACGCCCCCACCGGGGAAACGACGATTGCCGCCGGGCAGCCGGCGCAGCCGTCAGCCTGAGGATGGACCAGATCAGCCTTCGCGAAGCCCGCGAACGTCTGCTGGATGAGCGGACCACGCTGCTGGCGCTTGCAGCGCAGCAGCGCGAGTCCAGCGCCACCGTCGAGCTCGATCAGACAAGGTTGGGACGGCTCTCGCGGATGGACGCCCTGCAGGGCCAGGCCATGGCGCAGGCCGGCCAGGCGCGGGCCCGTCTGCGCCTGGCGCGGATCGAGGCTGCCCTCGGGCGGATCGATGATGGCAGTTACGGCGAATGCACGGTCTGCGGCGAGCCGATCGCCGAGGGGCGATTGCGCCTGGATCCGGCGATACCACTGTGCCTGCCCTGCGCCGAGCGCGCGGAGCGCGACCGCCCCGCGTGAGCATTGGCGGACCTTCACAGGCCGCCGGTCGGGGGAAAACCAGGTCGACGTGTCGTTGCTTCATGCCGATCCGCGCGCACGACTGTCGGCGGCGGTCGGCGGAGCGGTCGCAGATCGTGACCGACCCCCCCCCCTTCAGCCGTGTCGCCCGGATGAGCCCAGCACAACCCGCAGCGTGGTGGACGGCGGGTTTCGGACTGTGGGGGCGGCGCCCACCCCTGGATTCCGGACGCGGCCTGCCTCCGGGCCATGTGCCGGGGGCGCCGGGATGAGGATGTTTCGATGCTCTTTCCCGCGTCCCGGTCTCAGTCCCGGTCCCGGTCGAGGTGTTCGAGCACGTAGTCCGCGCTGCTGACCTTGAACTCGCCCGGCGCCTCGACGTG
The DNA here is from genome assembly GCA_041640375.1 of Rehaibacterium sp. Taxonomy (GTDB): domain Bacteria; phylum Pseudomonadota; class Gammaproteobacteria; order Xanthomonadales; family Xanthomonadaceae; genus Rehaibacterium. The sequence continues at coordinate 1,740 of JBEQAM010000116.1, forward strand.
GAGCTGCTTGACCACCCCGTCCTCGGCATACAGCGCGAAGCGCTTGGCGCGCAGGCCCATGCCGAAGGCGGTCGCATCCAGCTCCAGCCCGAGTGCCTTGGTGAAGGCGCCATTGCCGTCGGCCAGCATGTGCAGATCGTCGGGCACGCCCTGGCTCTTGCCCCAGGCATCCATCACGAAGGCATCGTTGACCGCCAGGCAGGCGACGTCGATGCCGCGCTTGCGGAACTCGTCGATCTTTTCGACGAAGCCGGGCAGGTGTTTGGCCGAACAGGTGGGCGTGAACGCGCCGGGTACGGCGAACAGCACGACCTTCCTGCCGGCGAAGATCTCGTCGGTATCGACGGCCTGCACGCCGTCGCGCAGGATGTTGAGGGTGGCGCGGGGGATCCTGTCTCCGATCTGGATGCTCATGGCGTCTTCCTGTGCAAGGGGAACGGGGGCGCAGTGTAGCAGCGGGTCTTGAACTGGCGGCCGGAATCCCCATCTTCCGGGCATGGCAGCCCCGGCGTGCCGGGGTGCGCCCCGGCCAAGCATGCAGGAGGATCGACCATGAGCATTGTGCGTTACAACCCCTGGACCGTGCAGAACAGCCTCCAGGAAGAAATCAAGCAGGTCTTCGACCGCTTCTTCAACGACACCGACGCCGACCAGTCCAACGTGGTGACCAGCCAGTGGGCGCCCCGGGTGGACATCAAGGAAGAGCCCGAGCGCTTCGTGATCTTCGCCGACATCCCCGGCGTGGATCCGAAGGACATCGAGATCAACATGGACAAGGGCATCCTGTCGATCCGCGGCGAGCGCAAGTCGGAGACCCGCGAGGAGACCGAGCGCTACTCGCGCATCGAGCGCCAGCACGGCGTGTTCTACCGCCGCTTCGCGCTGCCGGACAGCGCCAACCCGGATGGCATCACCGCCAGCGGCAAGCACGGCGTGCTGCAGATCGACATTCCCAAGAAGCCCGAGACCACGCCACGCCGCATCACCGTCAACGGCGGCTGACCGCGACGACGGGCCGGGGCCAACGGGCACCAGCTCGCACGGCCTGCGGCGGTTCGCCGCGGGCCGTGTTCTTTTGTGTCGGGTTCGCGCACACTTCGCCGCGTCCCGATGCAACGGATAAGCTCACGCCATGCAATTCAAGGATTATTACAGCACGCTCGGCGTCGAACCGGGTGCCGGCGAGGCCGAGTTGAAGGCCGCCTACCGCCGGCTGGCGCGCAAGTACCATCCCGACGTCAGCAAGGAACCGGACGCCGAGGAGAAGTTCAAGGCCGTCAACGAGGCCTACGAGGTGCTGCGCGATCCGGCCCGGCGGGCGCAGTATGACCAGCTGCGTGCCGGCGGCTACCGGGCGGGGGAGGAGTTCCGCCCGCCGCCGGGTTTCGGTCAGCGGGGCCCGCAGGGTTTCGATTTCGACTTCGACGAGGGCGGTGGCGGTTTCAGCGACTTCTTCGAGTCGCTGTTCGGCCACATGCGCAGCGGACGTCCGCAGACGGCGCCCGGCGGCGATGTGCGGGCGCGGCTGGCGATCCCGCTGGAGGTGGCCTACGCGGGCGGCAGCCAGCGGCTGAACGTGGACGGGCGTATCCTGGAGGTGAAGATCCCGGCCGGTATCCGCCCCGGGCAGGTGATCCGCCTGGCCGGGCAGGGGCAGGGCGGCCCCGGCCGGCGTGGCGATCTGCTGATCGAGATCGACTACCAGCCGCATCCACAGTTCGAGGTCGACGACCGCAACATCATCTACACCTTGCAGCTCGCGCCCTGGGAGGCCGCACTCGGCACCACCGTCACCGTGCCGACGCTGGGTGGGCCGGTCGAGCTCAAGGTGCCGCCGGACTCCGATGTCGGCCGCAAGCTGCGTCTGCGTGGCCGCGGTCTGCCCGGCAAGCCGCGCGGCGACCAGATCGTCGAGATCGAGATCCGCGCGCCGCGCGCCGCCAACGACCGTCAGCGGCAGGTGTACCGCGACATGGCCAAGGCTTTCGGGGACGACGGACGCAAGAGCTGAGGGCGCGGAGAACGGCTCCGGGCGGGCTCGCCACCGGAAAACTCGCGCGGCACGCGTGCGTTCGCAGGCGCCGGGGGCGTCGGGACGCGCGTCGAAGCTCAGCCGGCCTTGCGACCGAGCAGATCGTTGACGACCTGGGCCAGCTGCGCTTCGTTGAACGGCTTGACGATGTAGGCCTTGGCGCCCTGACGCATGCCCCAGACCTTGTCGGTCTCCTGGTCCTTGGTGGTGACCAGCACGATCGGGATGTGGGCGGTGACCGGGTCCTTGGTGATCGCGCGGGTGGCCTGGAAACCGTTGAGGTTCGGCATCACCACGTCCATCAGGATCAGGTCCGGCAGCTCGCGCCTGGCAACCTCGACGCCGGCGGCGCCGTCCTCGGCGGTGAGCGGCTCGTGGCCGAGCTTCTCGATGACCCGCTTCATGCCCAGCAGCTGCGAGGGCGAGTCGTCGACGATCAGAATGCGTGCCATCGGGTGCGCTCTTGGGGGAATCCGGCCGCCGGGATTGTAGCCCCGCAACCGGGTATGTCCACAGGACCGATCAGATCCGTACCAAGGTCCGGCCGAAGGACTCGCCCTGCAGCATGCGGGGAAAGACCTCGTGCAGTTCGTCCAGACCCACCTCGCGCGTGCAGATCGCCGGCAGATGCGCTGGCTTCCAGTCCGAGGCCAGACGCTGCCAGACCTGCTCTCGGATGTCGCGCGCGGTGCCGGCCGAGGCGATGCCGAGCAGGCTCACGCCGCGGATGATGAAGGGCATCACCGTGGTCGACAGCGCATGGCCGCCGGCCAGGCCGCAGCTGGCGATGTTGCCGTATGGCTTGATGACGCGGGTGAGACCGGCCAGCATTTCACCGCCGACGTTGTCGATGGCACCGGCCCATATCGCGGTTTCCAGCGGGCGTTGACCGAGGTCCAGGTCACGGCGAGAGACCACCTGACGGGCGCCGAGCATGGTCAGGAAGTCGAGCTGCTCGAACTTGCCGGTGATCGCGTGCGCCTCGTAGCCGGCGCGGGTGAGGATGTCGATCGCCAGCATGCCGACGCCGCCGGTGGCGCCGGTCACCACGACCGGGCCCATCGCCGGGGTCTGGCCGTTCTGCATCATCCGGTACAGCGCCAGGCCGGCGGTGAAGCCGGCGGTGCCGAGAATCATCGCCTCGCGCAGGTCGAGCCCGGTTGGAAGGGGAATCGCCCATTGCGACTCCAGCCGCACGTACTCGGAATAACCGCCGTCGCGCGTCTCCGAGAGCCCGCAGCCGGTGCACAGCACCGCATCGCCTTCCCTGAAGCGCGCGTCGTTCGACACCACCACATGGCCGGCCACGTCGATGCCGCCCACCAGCGGAAACCGGCGCAGGATCTTGCCTTCGCCGGTGCCGGCCAAGGCGTCCTTGTAGTTGATGCTGGAGTAGGCGGCACGGATCACCAGCTCGCCCGGCGAGAGGTCGTCGAGCCCGATCGTTTCCAGCCCGGCGCGGTAGCCGGCCTTGTCATGGTGGATGCGGAAAGCGCGGAAGGTGACGGGGACGCTCATGCTGTCTCCTGAAAGACAAGGGCGCCCGCAGGCGCCCTCGCTGCGGAACGTGCGGCTCAGTTGGCCTTGTGGATCGCCCGCTTGTCCACCGCCAGCGCGGCTTCATGGACGGCTTCGGACAGGGTCGGATGGGCATGGCAGATGCGCGCCAGGTCTTCGGCCGAGCCCTTGAACTCCATCGCCACCACGCCTTCGTGCACCAGCTCGGAGACGTTCGGGCCGCACAGGTGCATGCCGAGGATGCGGTCGGTCTCGGCGTGGGCGATCACCTTCACCATGCCGGCGGTTTCGTTCATCGCCACGGCGCGGCCGATCGCGGCGAACGGGAACGTGCCGACCTTGTAGGGAATGCCTTCGTCCTTGCACTGCTTCTCGGTGCGGCCGACCCAGGCGATCTCCGGCTCGGTGTAGATCACCCACGGCACGGTGTTGAAGTCGACGTGGCCGGGCAGGCCGGCGATCATCTCGGCCACCGCGATGCCTTCCTCCGACGCCTTGTGCGCCAGCATGGGGCCGCGCACGCAGTCGCCGATGGCCCACACGCCTTCGACGCCGGTGTGGCAGTGGTCGTCCACCTCGATCATGCCGCGGCTGTCGAGGCGGACGCCGGTGCCCTCGGCCAGCAGTCCCTCGGTGGCGGCGCGACGGCCGACCGAGACCAGCAGCTTGTCGACGATCAGGGTCTGGTCTTCCTTGCCGTCGTTGTAGGTGATGTGGACCTGGTTCTTCTTGACCTCGGCCTTGCCGACCTTGCAGCCGAGCCGGATGTCCAGGCCCTGCTTCTTGAACTCGCGCGCGGCCACCTTGGCGATGTCGGCGTCGGCGGCGGCCAGGAAGTCCGGCAGCGCCTCGAGGATGGTCACCTCGGCGCCGAGGCGGCGCCACACGCTACCCATCTCCAGGCCGATCACACCGGCGCCGATCACGCCCAGGCGCTTGGGGGTCTCCTCGAAGTCGAGCACACCGATGTTGTCGACGATGTGCTTGCCGTCGTACTTGGCGAACGGCAACTCGATCGACACCGAGCCGGCCGCGAGGATCACGTTGGTGGCCTTGAG